>QMXU01000035.1 GCA_003662305.1 Candidatus Hecatellales archaeon | reverse complement strand
CAGGGAAGCCTTAGCCCGCATAGGACCCAGCATAACACCTGAAATGGAGAAGTTCTATGAAAGCTTCGGAGCCACCTACAGGAAGCAGATGGAAAAAACCCTCATACCCCCGCCCATAGCCTAAACTTCAGCAGCCGGGGAGAGGGGTAGACGGCTTGTCAACCATGAAAATTTGGAGGATAATCCCCCTACAGCAGAGGATAATGGAGACTCTCAGGCAGCTTGGCTCATGCACGGACGACGAGCTTTTAAAGGCGTTGGAAAAGGAAGGAGAAAACGTTACACCTGAAATTTTAAGTAAGGCGCTTCTACAGCTTGAAGTCCGAGGCCTCATAAGGCTTCTAGGCGCCCCGAAGGGCAGAAGGAAAATCGAGGTTAGACAGGGGAAGCCTTAACGTTAAATATTTTCTTAGGCTTCTAACCCTTCTGGGGAGGCAGAGGTGGGTGTAAACCTAGGCGACCTTGTACCACGCAGGGAGATAAGCCTCCAAGAGCTTTCAGGCAGAAGCATCGCCATAGACGCCTACAACGCCCTATACCAGTTTCTATCCATAATAAGGCAGCCTACAGGAGAGCCCTTAATGGACAGGTCTGGAAGGGTGACAAGCCACCTAAGCGGAATCCTATATCGGACGGCAAACCTGATGGAAAGAGGAATAAAAGTCGTATACGTCTTCGACGGAACCCCGCCCTCACTTAAGGAAGCTGAAATCCAAAGGCGAACGCAGATGAGGGAGGAAGCCTCTTTAAAGTATGAGGAAGCCGTTAGGAAAGGCGACTTGGAGGAAGCCAGAATATACGCTCAGGCTGCAAGCCGGCTGAGAGATGAAATGGTTGAAGACGCTAAGAGACTTCTAACATTTTTAGGTGTGCCCTGGGTTCAAGCCCCCTCGGAAGGGGAAGCCCAAGCCGCCTACCTGGCAGCTAAGGGGCATGTTTGGGCTTCAGCCAGCCAAGACTATGACTCCCTACTTTTCGGGGCGCCGAGACTGGTGAGAAATCTTACCATAACTGGGAGGAGAAAGCTTCCGAGAAAAAACGTTTACGTTGAAGTGAACCCTGAGCTTGTTGAGCTTGAAGAGGTTTTAAGGCGTTTGGAAGTCAGCAGGGAACAGCTGGTTGACATAGGCATACTGGTTGGCACCGACTATAACCCGGATGGAATTAAGGGGGTAGGCCCTAAAACAGCCCATAAACTCGTCAGGGAAAACGGAAGCCTGGAGAAGCTTCAAAGCCTCCTCAAGTCTAAGGGAAGCAGTCTTCCTGAAAACTGGAGGAAGATAAGGGAAATCTTTCTTAAGCCTGATGTGACCGACGACTTCAAGGTTGAATGGCGAAGCCCTGACATTGAAGGTGTCGTCGCGTTCCTATGCGGTGAAAGAGACTTCTCAGAGGACAGGGTTAGAAATGCCTTGGAAAAGTTTAAGGCTGGAATGAGCGAGCTTAAGGCTAAGCGAACCTTAGACGCCTGGTTCGGCTAGAGGTATCTGGAAATCCCGGGGATATCCTTCCTCCCCAGAATGTTTCTCACCCCGTAAATCATGGCGTTAGCGTACAGGAGGGTGAAGTCTGCCACGTCTTCGGCGGGGATGCTGAAGGGCGTCCCCTCCACATCGTATAGGATTTGAAGTTCATCCTCGAATTCAGGCTCATTCCTCCTCATCAAATAGCAGATTTTAAAGTTTTTCACAGGCTGGAAGGCTACCGCCCATTCTATGGAGGAATCCTCGATTGGAGGCGGGTCTAGGAAGAAGCCTCCGAGGGCTTCAGCCAGGATTTCAGCTTCCCTGCGGCTTATATGCTTCAGAATGCTTGTTCTATCCTTCATCCCGTTCCTAACAAAGCTTTCATGAGCCTGTCCTCCCTCGAAAAACCTTATGTTCACCAGTTTCACCATGGCATCCCTCCCGGTTCAGCCTGAAAAAAGGCTTGCTCCCCCTTAAACCCTGTGCCCGTAGGTTCCCCTGAGGGGGACGAAGGCTACTCCGAGAAGATCTTCCCAGCTGAGTTTCCCGTCAGGCTGCTTCCTTGCAACCCTTAGAACCTGGTTGGAGTAGGGGTCGCCCACCGGGATTACGATTATCCCGCCTGGCTTAAGCTGCTGGGCTAAGGGCGGGGGAATCCCAGGTGACGCTGCTGTCACGAAAATTCTGTCGTAGGGCGCCTGCTCCGGGAAGCCCAGCGAGCCGTCCCCATGGATAACCGTTACCCTGCCTGCGTAGGATGCCCCCTCAAGGTTTCTCCTCGCCAGGTCGGCTAGCTCCTTAACTATTTCAACCGTGTAGACGTGTCCCAGGTTTTCCGCTTCTTTCGGTGCAACGATTTCGGCTACGACGGCTGCATGGTAGCCGCAGCCTGCTCCAACCTCGAAAACTCTGTGTCCAACCTCCAGTTCCAGAAGCTCGCACATGAGGGCTACCATGTGGAGGGCTGAAACCGTTTGACCCCATCCTATGGGTAGAGGAGTGTCAAGGTATGCTTGGCTTCTGAACTTTTCTGGGACAAATTTTTCCCTTGGAACCCTGAGCATGGCCTCTTCAACTTTCCTGCTTCGGATAACCCCCTGGGCTTTAAGGTCTTCCACAGCCTTCCTCCTCTGCTCTTCGAAGCTTTCCCTCAATGGGGGCGAACACCCTTTAAGGATTACGCTTTAAACGGCTTAAACTTAAGCGGCTTAGCCTCCGATAACTCTGACTTCCTCCACGCTAACCCATGGTGCAACCAGCGAGCCGAAAGCCCTAACGTTGGAGGCAAGTCCTGAAAGGTTTTCCAGCAGCCCGTAAACGGTTCCAGCCAGCATTATGCTTCGGACAGGCCTGGCTAGGCTTCCCTTCTCCACCAGCCACACCGGAGCTGCCACCACCGAGAACTCTCCGCTTTCAGGGTTACTGCTGTGGGCGCCCTGAACGTAGGGGACATAGAAGCCGCGGCCTGTTTCGGCTAGGAGGCCTTCAGGGCTTAGGCTTGAAGGCTTCACCACTAGGTTTGAGGGCTCTATCACCGGGGTTGACGCGTAGGAGGCAGGCCTCACAGCGTTCCCGGTGCTTTCAACCTCCTCCTTGGAAGCCCTGTAATGGTCGTAGAGGAAGCCTATTAGAACCCCACGGTCGATAAGCGGCGTCCGCTGGCTTGGCACCCCCTCATCGTCGAAGCTTGAAGTGTTAAGTCCTCCTTCCAGCAGGCCGTCGTCCACCAAGGTTAAAAGCGGGGAGAAAACTTTTTCGCCTATTCGCCCTTTAAGCGGAGACCTGCCCCTCTGAACGTTGTCCGCCTTCAAGGCTGGAACCAGCGTGTAGGATAGGATGGAGAGCAGTGCAGGCTGGCCTAGGATGACGGCAGTCCTTCCGCCTTCTGTTTTCCCTGCTCCAAGGGGCTGAGAGAGCCAGCTCCGCCGCCTTCCTTCCAACCTCAGCCACGTTAAGCTTGAGCATCCTGGAAAAGTTGAACTCGAAGCAGGCTGGAGTTGTGCTTGAGCCTTCCCTGGCCAGGGCTTCAAGGTAGCAGCCTGCCCATGTTCCTTCATCTTCCACCTCGACGCCTGGGCTGTTGGCTAAAACCCTTTTAGTGTAGGTCAGGTTTACAGCTCCCTCCGAGGCTTTAACCCTCCTGTCCAGGCTTAGAGGCGACTCCAGCATTTCCGACGCCAGGTCTACGGCTGTTTCAACCTCGGCTTCAGCCACCCTGCCATCGTAGGTTTCCAGGGGTTTCTGGCAGGCTTTCGAGGGTGGAAAGCCCTTCCACTGCCTGTCAGGCGGGGAGGCTTTAGCCAGCTTCAAGGCTTTCCTAACTGTTTCCCTCAGGCTTTCCATGTTAAGCCTGTTGGTGTAGGAGAAGCCTATTCGGCCTTGAAGGGAAACCCTCAGGCCTAAGCCTTCCTCCCAGACGGTTTTAGCCTTGACGATCTGGTCGTTTTCTATGGCTGCTGAAACCGTTCTAGTTCTGCTTAGGTAGGCTTCGCCTTCAGCTCCCCCGGCTTCGCAGAGTTTAACAGCTTTTAAGGCTGCGTCTAGGAGGCTTAGGCTGCTGCCAGCCATGCTTCATCCTCTCCCCCCTATTCTAACGGATTTAACCCTGATGGTAGGCCCTCCATCACATATGAAGGCCGTCTGCCCTTTACCGCAGCGTCCAGGCCAGAGTTCGAAGTCTTTTCCTACGGCTTCAACACCTGTCAGGGTTTCAAGCGTGTTCCCTCCTATGGAGAGGTTTCTCACAGGCCTCCCGATTTCCCCTTTAACTATTTCATAGGCTTCCTGAACGCCAACCTGGAAGGTTCCATCCATGTTAACCTGGCCTCCCCTCAAAGACTTCAAGTAGTATCCAAACTTCACAGGCTCCAACAGTTCTTCGAGGCTTAGGTCTCCTGAAGCCATGAAGGTATTCCTCATCCTCACCAGGGGCGCATACCTGAAGCTTTCAGCCCTAGCGTTCCCTGTGGGCTGGGCTTCAAGCCTTCCAGCGGTTTCACGGCTGTGAAGTAAACCTTTAACGACACCCCTCTCCAAGATTACAGTTCTGCCAGCCTTAACCCCCTCATCATCGTAGGCGAGAAAGCCGAAGGAGCCTTCCAGCCCCCCATCATCGAAAATGGTAACATGCTCGGAGGCAACCTGCAAGCCCATACGCTCCAAGAGGATGGAGCCGGAGAGAGCCAGGTCAGCCTCAGCCATGTGGCCCAGCGACTCGTGGGCGAAAACCCCTACAACGCTGGGGCCTAGGACAGCAGGGTAAACGCCGCCCTTAGGCAGCACAGCCTCCAGCTGGCTTCTAATCCTCCCTGCAAGCCTGTCCTTCAAGGCTTCAAGCCTCCCATCATTCAAGTACTCGAAGCCCTGGCTTGCCCCTGCCTCCTCACCAGCTGAAGCGTAAACTCCCGCTTCAAAGGCTGAAAGGTTAGCCCTAAGCCAAACGTAAACCTTCTCCTGGAGAACCCTCGCCCCCTCACTCGTGTAGATGTGCTGGCGTACGGAGAGGTCCATGTACTCTACGGTGCAGCTTCTAACCCTCCTATCAGCCTCTAGGAGGCTTCGGCTTAGGTTTAGGGCGAGTGAAACCTTCTCTTCCACGGGAACCTTTGAAGGGTGAACCTTAAACTTCCATCGGACTTTAACCCGTTCAGGCTTAACCTCCGCCAGCTTGACAGGCTTTTTAATTTTTCTGCTGGCAGCCCTGGCAAGCTTGAAGGCTTTCTCAGCAGCCTCCTCAAGGGAGGCATGGTCCGTCTTCGAGGTGGAGGCATAGCCCCAGGCTCCTCCAGCCAGCATGCGAATTCCAACTCCGCTGTCAAAGCCTTCCCTGGCAACTTCAACTTTCCCGTCTTTGACGGTTATCAGGGTTTTCACAGCTTCCTCTCCTCTGGCCTCTACTAGGGAAGCCTTCAGCCTTCCTCCACGGTCTAAAGCCTTCAGCAGAGCGTCCTCCAAGCCTTAAGCCTCCAGGCTTAACCTCAGTTTAAAGTTGGAGGGGGAAGGGAAAAGTTTTTGGGCTTAGCCTGGGGGAGGGTTTAACCGGAAGCCTTGAAGGGTTGGGTAAGGCTTAACCATCCGCTCGTGGAGAGGCTGTGCAGGGTTAGGACAGGCTACTGGCTTCCAGGCACCGACTACGCTTTAAGAGTGGCTGAGGCTGTTAAGGGGAAAGCCTCCGACGGCGATGTGATAGCGGTATCCGAGAAGGCTGTTTCAACCGCCATGAACTTAACCGTGGACGAAGCCGGAATCAGACCTGGCATGCCTGCGAGAATGCTGGCATCCCTTTGGATGAGGCTGGGCTGGGGATACCTGCTTGGACCCCTCTGCAGGCTTAAACCTCAAACCTTCAGGAGGCTTAGAGGCTACCCAAGGGAGGAGGGAGCCCGCCACAAGCAGCTCGCCCTAGAGAAAGCTGGAATCCTCCAAGCATTAAAGTTCGGCTCCGAAGGAGGAATAGACGCTTCAAACCTTCCAGCCTCCTATGTAAGCCTTCCCCTTCCAAACCCGGCTTATGCAGCCCGCAGAATCCATGAAGCCGTTAGGAGCAGGCTTGGAGTCGAAGCCTGCGTTCTAATCGTTGACTCTGACAAGACTTATTCGCTGGGCTGCCTCCACCTATCGCCAACCCCCACAAGCCTTAAAGGTTTCAAAACTGGGGGAGGAATATTCTACTATGTTCTGGGGAGACTTTTCAAGCTTAAGCCCAGGTCTACACCGAAGGCCTGTTATCCCGGCGGCAGGCTGACCGTGGAGGAGTGCTTGGAGCTGGCTGAGCTGGCTCATCAGGCCATGAGCAGAGGTAAGCCTAAAAACGTTTGGGATATGGCTGAAAGCTTCGGGGTAGGTTTAACCGAGGTCACCTGGCTGATGCTTAAAAGAATGGCTCACCATCCCGTGGTCGTTTTAAGGCTTAGAAAGCTTGTTTTTAGGCGTGGAAACTTTAATATGTAAACTGGGAGAATTATTTTTTAAAGGTGAAAGTGGAGAGGGTTGGCTAGAGCTTTCACGTTAATAACGGTCAAGCCTGGAACGGAAGACAAGGTTGCTGAAGCCATAAAAGGCATTGAAGGGGTTAAACGGGTTTACAGGATATGCGGACCCTACGATATCATAGCGGAAATAGAAACCAGCGAGCTGTCAGCCCTAAGGGACATCGTGGAGAAAAGCATCAGGAAGATACCTGAAAACAGGTCTTCCCTGACCATGATAGTCCTTGAAAGCTAAACGTTCAGTCTTCCCTTTCACCTGCTTCTAACGGCTCCTCCGAGATGGTTAGCAGGGATTCTGCTAAGGCTTCCAAGTCGACTTCAGCCCTAGTCCTCCAGCCCACCGTTAAAACCTCGTTTTCATCCTCATGCAGGTATCCAAGCTTAACAAACCTGTCTAGGGCGATGCTAACCCTCCACGAGGGAAGCTTGGAAGAGAGAAGCCTTTCAACTTCACTCCTCGAAGCCTTACCCTGCCTGGAAGCCAAGTAGGCGAGGGTTGCCGCCAGAGCTGCAAGGTCGTCTATACGCCATCCTGAGGACTGAGCGTCGGTGGCTGGGAGGCTGCCCCGCAGGGTTACAAGGAAGCGGGCTCTGTCAAGTCTGGCCTCCTCGTCTCCGCCAGTCTCCCCTGAAGCTTCAGGAACTATTTTAACTTGGAGCCCCAGCCTTTCAAGCTCGCTGTCCAGCAGCTTAACGATTTTCAGGTAGTTTTTCCCGAGGCTTTTCCGCAGCTCCCATCCTTTGACCCCTGGGGTTCTATGCCTCTGGAAGAGGAGAAGCTGGGCGGCTCTTTTCACCCTCCTAGCGTAGGAAGCATCTCTGCTGCTCATTCTTCTCCACCGCCTACCACGGATTTGTCAAGCGGTATGGCTATGGAGTATTCTCCCCTCGGCTTCCCAGCGGTTTCAGGTGTAGGCTTGAGCTTAAGCTCTCCTTTAAGCCTGTCCAAGGTTAGCTGAACGTAGCCGTAGGTTGCAAGAAAGCTTACCATGTAGGCTTTAAGCACGGTTTCCCTGAAGGTTTCAGCCCTGACGAAGTCCCAGTAGGATATTTCTCCTCCAGCCTTCTCGGCTTCGTCTGAAAGCTTCTGGAAGGTTTCCTCCAGCATTCTTCTGAAGTCTCCGCTGAGGGTTAAGCCTAAAGCCCTAACGGTTTCAGGTGAAACTTCAGCCTCAACCATTCTGGGGGCTTCCAAGGCTTCGGGGGGGAGACTTCTAGGCTTAAGCCTCGCCCAGTAGGAGGCTGCCTCCTTAAGCCTTTCAGAGGTTAAAACCTGGATTTTAACGGTAGGCCTCCAAGCTTTGAGGAAGACTTCGGCTAGCTGTGGAACAGTCAGCTCGGCGATTCTTGCCTTAACGGTTTCAGGGTCTAGGATTCTAAGTTTGCTTCTAACCCTGACCCATTCGTCTTGGAGTTCTACGACCTTTGAGAGACTGCGTAAAGCTTCCCCGTCGAGGGTTAGGTTTGAAGGTTTCACCCAAGCGGGGAGGAGACTGCGTAAAGCTTCAAGCTCTTCTTTAACGTCAACTTCGAAGGGGTTGAAACCTTTAGCTTCAACCTCCCTGCACAGGTGAACTATTCTTAAAGCCCTGTCTCTGGCCTCGCTAAGGCTTGGCTTCTCCTTCAACCAGGGCTACCTCCGATTTTCCTCCAACCTTCTGGACAACTATGACTCTTGCCTCCTCGTCAAAGACTGGGTGGTGCCAGGGCGTAATTGCTATATATTGTGTTCCAGGGCTGTCTCTAACGGTTTCAACTATAAGCCGTGCCACAGCCTCCCTGTTCTTAGGGTCCATGTGCACGTCAAACTCGTCCACAGCCCTGATGGGAGAGGCGACATGCTCTTGGAGGGCTAGGAGGAAAGCCATGATGGTGGTAGACCTTTCCCCTCCACTCTGCGTGTAAGCGTCAAGCCTTACAGGAGGAATCCCATGGAAGCCCACCGTTAGCTCTAAGCCAGCCTTCTCGAAGCTTTGAGGATTGACTATTCGAACCTCCCCTGTGGCTCCTATGGTTGAGAGAAGCCTCTGGTAGCCCTGGTTAATCCTGGAAACAACCTCTTCAAGCTTTCCAATCCAAACCTCTCTTCTAGCGTCTATCTCCTCTAGGAGCTTCCGCTTGTTTTCTTCGAGGGCTTCTATTTTGCTTTTAAGCTCCTCGTAAAGCCTTCTAAACTTCTCGTATGCCTTCTCAACCCTCCTAGAAACATCGGAGAGGGTTGAAAGATGAATGTTCACGGTTTTAAGCTCTTCAGCTACCTCCTGCGGGCTTCTGCCCGTGTAGACTCTTGGACCCACCTTTGCAGCTTCAGCCCTACCGATTTCAAGGTCTTCCCTGAGCTTCTCCATTTCACGGTAGAGCCGTTTAAGCTGGGAATCCAGCTCTTTAAACTGGTATTCTAGGAGGGCTTCGGAAACCCCTGCCTCCACAAGCTTGTCCCTAGCCCTGTCAAGCCTGTCTTCAAGGGTTGAAAGCTGCTCCCTAAGCTTCAGAGCCTCTGAGGCTAAAGTTTTAACTTCACCCTTGAAGGCTTCAGCTTTTCCTTTAAGGTTTTCAGCTGGCCGGAACCTGGAAAGCTCTTCCGCCAGCCTTATCCAGCCTTCCCTTTCAGCCTTCTCCACTTCAACCTTTAAGAGGTCGTGATACCTGTTTTTGAGGTCAGCCTTGACCTTTTCAAATCCTTCCAACGCT
>QMXU01000034.1 GCA_003662305.1 Candidatus Hecatellales archaeon | reverse complement strand
GTTCTTCGCGGAGGCTTCCAGAAGGCTGGAAAGGTTTGCCCCTGTTAGGAGGCTGGAAGGCTTCACCGGGAAGGTTAAGCAGGCTGCTCAGGGTGCGGCTCTCCTAGCCGACGGGCTGGCTGGAGGGAAATATGAAGGCCTAATAGAGTGTTTAAGGCTGAGGGAGGCTAGAGGAACGCTTCTAGACCATGTCTACCTTGAAGGCTTCAGCAAGGTTAAACGTAGAATGCTGAGAGGCTTGCTGAGAGGCTAGAAGAGTTCGCTGTAGGCTTCCGGTTTGAAGCCGTACCTTGAAAGGATGGAAGCCAGCTTCTCCACGGCTTCCTCAGCCTCCGAGCCTGGGGCAACCCTGCCTATGAGGCTCCTGTAGCTGGCTATAAGCCTTGCAAGCCTGTCCGCTTCGCTTCTCCTCCCAGCCCTGGAATACTCTAACACTCTTGTGGCGTGGATTATGCTTTCTATGGCTGCGAACCAGGCTCTGCAGTAGGCTTCCGGAAGCCTTGGAACAGCTTTAACCCTTAAGATTCTGCCCTTAAACAGCCCCCTACCTTCAAGGGTTTCTCCGCTGAAAATTTCAACTTCAAGCCAGCCGTCAGCATCCCTAAGCCTCGGCGCCTCAACCTTCAAAGCCGGCAGGAAAAAGCCTTCAGGAAGCCCTCCCACTTCTGGTTCGCCTTTGAAGACTGTGGAAAGGAAAAGCTTAGGGCTGCCCGTAAGATTAACCGTGCACTGCCTCCGGCTTTCAAGGTTGCGGTAGGTCCAGGTTTCAACGTAGGGCCTGATGGCGACGGTGCCCCATTCCTCCAAGAGAACTCCCATGGGGGCTGCGTGCGGTTTTCCTTCAGCGGTATAGCTGGCGACGATGGTTTCAACTATCCGGCCTGGCTGAAGTCCAAGCCTCCTCAAGGTTTCAGGGGAAACCAAGGTTTCACCCTAAACTTTTACTTGACGTAGGGGTTTAGAAGCCTTTAGGTTGTTTAGGCTTGAACATGAGGGTTTGGCTTCCCCGCTACAGGCGTATCGCAGGCCTGTTAGGGTTAAACATGGAAGCCGACTGGGAGGCTACTCTAAGGCTTGCCAGGCTGGTGGAAGGTAAAGCCGTAAAGCCCCTGGAGGCAGCGGAGCGGGTTTCCGGTAGAACCGTTTTCGTCTTCGGAGCTGGGCCGTCTTTAGAGGCAGACCTTGAAAGGCTTTCCAAGTCAAGCCTTCTCGGTCGGGGTGTTCCCATAGCTGCTGACGGGGCTACTTCAGCCCTCCTAGCCTTCAAAACCGTTCCAAGCCTGGTGGTTTCCGACCTCGACGGGAGGATTACAGACCTTTTAAGGGCGGAAAAGCTTGGAGCCCTTATGGTTGTGCACGGGCATGGCGACAACATTGAAAGGCTTAACGCTTTACTGCCAAGGTTTAGAAGGGTTCTAGCGACCACCCAGGTTAAACCTGTAAGAGGACTCGTATACAATTTCGGCGGCTTCACCGACGGGGATAGAGCAGTTTTCCTGGCTGAAGCCCTGAAAGCCAGGCGGGTGGTCCTAGCTGGAATGGACCTCGGCGAAACCGTTGGAAGGTTTTCCAAGCCGTGGCTTAAAAAGGAAGCCAAGGCCTCGCAGACGAAAAAGGTTAAACTTGAAATCGCCCGGGAGCTTTTAGGCTGGCTGGCAGGCTGGGCTAAAGCTGAAATCTTAAACCTCACCCTGAAAGGCGAAGACATACCGGGCGTTAGAAGGATAAGTTTGAAGGAGCTTAGAAGCCTTCTGAAGGCTTAGCTTCAACGTCCAGAACCGTCTGATACCATCGGGGGCCAACGCTTCTAACGATTCTTCCAAACGCAGCCTTCAGCCTGAAGCCTTCAAGGCTTTCAGGGATGAGCCTAAAGGCCTCGGTTAGGGCTTCCCTGCGGTCGTCTGCCTGAACGAAGTCGTAGTAGTGAATCCAGCCTCCCCTCGGCTTTAGGGCTTGAAGGGCGTAGGGAAGGTATTCCCGGGCTTTCGCTGGAAGAGGCATGAGAACTCTGTCCGCCTGGCCTTTAAGCTTTTCCACCACTGTTTTAGCGTCGCCGAGAATGGGCTTAACAACCCCTACCAGCCTGTTAAGCAGGATGTTCTCCCGCATGTAACGGTATGCTTGAGGGTTCAAGTCTACGGAGTAAACCTTCGCAGGCTTAGCCTTCCTGGCGATTACTATGCTGAAGCAGCCTACCCCAGCAAACATGTTGACAACGGTTTCTCCAGGCTGAACAAGCCTGGCTACCCTAACTCTCTCATATTGAAGCCTGGGCGAAAAATAGGTTTGAGCGATATCCGTTTTAAAAAGGCATCCGTGCTCCCTGTGAATGGTTTCCGTCCTGTTTTCTCCGGCTAGATGCCGCAGCCTCCTAAGCCTGAACTCTCCTTCCACGGGTGAAGCCTGGCTGAAAACTGCTTTAACGTTGCTGTGAACCTGCATGATGGCTTCCGCAAGCCTTCCGCCTAAAGGCTCAAGTCGGGGTGGAAGCCTTACGACAGCCAAGTCTCCTATGATTTCAAGGGAAGACCTGAACTCGGCTGCCTCGCCTTCGGAGAGCAGGCTTTTAAGCTTCCCTTTCAAGCCTTTCCCACGCAAGCTTTAAGCCTCCCGGAGCTTGGAAAGGTTTATTAGGCTTATCTGAGCCAGCCTTTAAGCCGGGTTAACGCCTGGAAATGGGAGGCGTGGCAGGATGGCTTCAACCGGTAAAGGTGAGATATCCTATAAATGTGTCAGGTGCGGTAAAACAGTTTCCTACGAGTCTATCATCGGAATGCCGGAGTTCAAGTGTCCTCACTGCGGATACCGCATCCTCCAGAAGGTTAGGCCGCCCATAGTTAAGCAGATTAAAGCCCGTTAAGCCTTCCAGCCTTAAGGCTTGCCAGCGTCCTCCTAAGGTTTTCCACAGCCTTCCCACTCCAAGGGTCAGCTTCCCAGCCTGTAAGCACAGCCCCAATTTTTCCAGCATCCTCCTGCCCTAGAAGGCTGGGGTCAGGATGTAGAACGGCCTTCCTAAAGCCTGAAGCCTTAACGTACTCAGCCAGGTGCTCAGCCATGCTTCTAAGCATCCCCTCGCTGTAAGGCTTCGCAGCCTCAAACTGGGAGAAAGGGTAAACCTCGCAGATGCTGGCCGGGGTTAAGCCGAAAACAGGATTGTAAAAGCATACTTCAACATCCTCTGAAAGCTTAAGGTCTGCCAGCAGCTCAACGACTCTTCCATACTTTTCATCCTGAGTGTAAGGTTTAACTTCAGGTTCAGGCAGCAGTAGGAGAATCTTCTTCCCACACTTAGAGGCTTCAACCAGCGTTTCCCTAACCCTTTGAACTTCAGGCCTTCCAAGGCTTAGCTCGTCGAATATCAGCAAACCCCGGCTTTTCCACCTTGGAGTATGCTTCTCCAAGTATTTCCAGTGTTTAGCCAGGGTTTTCAGGGCTTGGAGGAGGGCTGGATGTCCTCTAGCCCTAACTTCCAGGTGCTCCCAAAGCCTTCCCTCAGCCAGGCTCTGCTTAACCTTTTCCACCTCGGAAAAGCAGGCGTAAAGGTTATGCTCCATGAGGAAAAAGGTTTTCTCCTCTCTGGGAAGGTCCTTTAAGTCTTCAGGGCTGATTCTCCTGCAGGCTGGGCAGGAGCACGAGATAAACCTAAGCCTCTCAATCCTGACGGTTCCATACTCAGTAATATAGCGGCCATCCCTGGCGTAAATGGCGTAGGCAGCAGAGTCGAAAAGGTCGCATCCTAAGGCTACGGCTAGGGCGAACATGGCAGGATGTCCTGCACCGAAAAGGTGGAAGGGCTTCTCGCATGGTAAACCGCTCTTAGCCGCTACAACCATCTCCACGAGCAAATCAAACCTGTAGGATTCCATAACACCCGTTGGGCTTCCAAGAGCGTAAATGTCGAAGGGAAGCTCAGCCATACGCCTGGCGGCTGAGGCTACAAGGTCCAAGTGGCAGCCTCCCTGAACAGGTCCAACCCAGAGGGGCTGCTTACCGCCGTAAAGCTCCCCCACGTGCTGGAGGGTTTCCTTCCCCCTCCTAACGGTTTCCTCAACGGTTTCCTCAGCTTTCCGCCTGGAAGCATCCCAGCCCGTTGGCACATCCAAAATCACAGCCATATCCGAGCCTATCTCACACTGGTACCGGGCTATTTCAAGGGGGTCAACCTCAACTTCGCCGTACCTGAGAATCTGGTAGGCTCCTGAATCGGTTAAGATAACTCCTTTGAAGCCTAGAAGGCTGTGAACTCCCATTTCAACAGCCTTTCCCCCATAGGTTTCCCAGAGAATGTAAGCGTTAGATGTGAGCCCTTTAAACCCTATCTCCCAAAGCCTCCCAGGAGGAAACTCTAACGTTCTAGGGTTAACAACAGGCAGAAGCGCGGGAGTTTCAAGGCTGCCCCTCCTAAGCTTAAGCCTCCCAATCCTTCCAGCCAAATCTTCAAATTTAACTTCAAAACTCAAGGTTTAATCTTCCCTCTACTAGCTTGAAAAAGGAGGCTTAAGAAAATTTAGGGGATGCCCTTAAAAGGATGTTTCCTACTTAAGCATGGCCTTCGTGATTTCCTCTTTGATTTCCTCCTTGGTTTTTCCTTCAGTTTCTATGCCTAGGTCTTTAGCTATCTTCTGAAGTTTTTCTTCCTCTTCTTCCTCGGTTAGCTTTCCTTCCTTAAGCTTCTGCTTCAGCCTTTGCACTTCAGCTTCAGCTTCAGCTTTCCCCTTTTCGAATTCTCCTGTGGCTTTACCTATGCTTCTTGCCAGCTCAGGAAGCTTCTTGGCCCCGAAGAGAACTATTACGATTACGACTATGAGGACTATCCATTCCATTCCCTGAACGGTTGGGATGAAATTCAGCACTGGAAGACTGGACATGCTACAGCACCGACTTACCTTTATCAGGCGAACCTATTTTAATCTTGTGGCGGGTAGATATAAGCCATCCTGCCGCGTAGAGGGCTATCATAGGCCCGGCCACCATGAACATGGTTACCCCGCTTCCATCAGGCGTAATGACCGCCCCGAAAATGCACATGGCAGCAAAAGCGTAGCTGAAGTTTTCCTTCCAGAAGCTTGCTTCCACCACCTCCAGTGAGGTTAACAGTATCATTATCAAGGGAAGCTCGAAGGCTATTCCGAAGGCCGCCATGAAGAGAAGGACGAAAGATATGAAGCTGTCTATGGTTAGAAAGGTGATAAGGTTTATGGCTATAGCATACTTGAAGAGGAAGTCTATGGTGAAAGGCAGAATAAGCACGTAGGCGAAAAAGGCTCCCACCACGAAGAGAACGGCTGCCGGACCGCTAAGCTTAACGATAAGCCTCTTCTCATGCGGGTAGAGCCCCGGAGACACAAACTTCGCGAACTGGTAGACTATCATAGGCATCCCCAGCGTTAACCCCAAGAATATGGAGCAGTAGAACAGGGCTATCAGGGCGTCCCAGGGAGTTGTAACGATAACCTTAACGTATTCCGGTAGCAGGTCTTGCTGCAGCTTCTGGAGGAGCATGGCTGCCACGTTGTGGAAGGGGTCTGGATAAGGATAATACACCGGGTAGCCGTTGAACTCCGTCTGCTTAATGGTGAGGGCGAAGCTGCCTGCAACTATTATGGCAATGGTTAAAATGACCTTAACGGCTCTATTCCTAAACTCTTGGAGGTGCTCCATCCAGCTCATGCGGGGACCTATGTCTTCACTGTCCTCAGACATGGCCAGGCCTCAAAAATAAAGCAGGTAAACCATTAAATAAAAGCTTCTGGATTTCCCTAGTTTTTAGCCGTTTACTTTAAAGCTTCTTTAAGGTGTTCAGGTTTTTCAAAAGTAGCTTTCCTATTTCAGTGGGGAAGCCTTCCTCCTCGATAAGTCTTAACACTTTCATAAGCACTTTTGCTTCATGGTCATTTTTCTCGTATAAAGATAAACGGACGGTTCCGTAGCCGTATATGCTACACAAGTCTCCTATCATGTTAAGGAAATTCTCGTCGAAATCTATCATTTTTACTTCTGGATCGTGTTTTACTCTTTCAATAAATTCATTTATCACACTCATGGCTTGCTCAAAAAATAAATGCTACCTACCTACCTAAAAAGTTAACTATGGATATTTTCCCAAGTTCGAAAGAGAAGAACCTATATATACCTATAATTCATAATATATACAACTTAATGGAGGCATAAACTTTGGAGGCACGAAAAGTCATAAAACTAGGGAGGTCAACTCTGGTCATCTCCTTACCAAAGAACTGGGTTAAACTGAACGGCTTGAAGTATAAGGATAGGGTCTGCATGGAAATCCGAAGTGATGGCGCTCTAGAGATTTTCCCGTTTAAGACAGGGAAGAGAAACCTGCAGGAGGTCAAGGTTGAAGTTGACCCCGTAGAAAGAGAGCTACTTGTACGGAAGATTATTTCATCTTATCTTAATGGCTACTGGCGTATCAAACTTATTTCAAAACACATTTTCACAGAAGAACAGCAAGAGTTGATACGGAAGCTATGTTGGAAACTAAACATTAGAGCTATTGATGCTACGGCGAGGGAAATCGTTTTGCAAAGTATAACAGACCTATCTAACGTACCATTAGATATGAGCATTAGAAGGATGTCAAGCATCACACTCAGTATGTGTAAGGACTCTTTCAAAGCGTTGATTGACCACGATGTCAAACTTGCAAACGCTGTAGTTGCATTGGACGATGAAGTTGACAGTTTCTGTCTTCTTCTTATACGTTTGCTTAGAAGTACGTATAATAATGTCTCGCTTCTAACAGAATTTAACCTAGAATTCAACGATTGCTATGATTATAAAACCATAGTAGACAGGATAGAGCATGTAGCGGATGACGCCGTAAACATAGCTGAATGCGTCAATCTTCTCTATACGTACAGAAAGAGGCTTTCTCAGCAGGTTATTAAAGACCTGGTAGACCTCGGCGATAAAGCAATAGATTTATGCAGAAAAGCCGTTGAAAACTTCTTTAATGAAGAAATAGAAGTAGCAAACAGCCTCATAGAAGCCAAAAATGACCTAAAAAAGGAACTTATAGATAGGATGATCATCGAGAAAATCTTTAAAGAAAAAGACCCCATAAAAGTTTACACAGCCTGCTCGATAAAAGATACTATACTGAGAATCGCTGAAGCCAGCGCCCAGATCTGTGAAGCTACAATAAACAAGGCCATTAGGAAAATATACAATTTTCAACATGAACCAGAATTAGCACATTAAACCTGTATATATAAACTTATATTTCAATATATGCACTTAAACGATTTTTAAAATATTGCGAAGAAGGATATATACTACCGTTATTTCTTTTTAGTGTAGGTGGGTGGGTAGGTGGTTAGGTTAAACTGCCGTCACTGTGGATACGTTTGGGATTACCAAGGTGTAGGCGAATACTACGCTACCTGCCCAAGATGCCGTTATAAGGTTAGAATACCCCAAACGGGTCTTCGTGAAGTAAAAGGCGGAATGAAAAGGAGCGTTATTCCAATGAAAGAGGAACAGCCTGTTAGACTTTTCGGGATAGCCGGACTAGTGAATAAGGTGGTTGAGGAATACCAGTATAAAGGTGACATGCTTATTCAAATTCTCCTGAAACTGCAGAGAGGTCTCGGATGGCTTCCAATGGAGGCTCTAATGGAGGTCAGTAAGCAGTTGAACATACCGCTTGGAAGAGTTTACCGTGTTGCTACCTTCTATAAGGCCTTCTCCTTAGCGCCTAGAGGTAGAAATCTTATCAGGGTGTGTACAGGTACTTCATGCATGGTTAGGGGGGCTCAAATGATCCTAGATAGGCTGACGAGTTTGCTTGGAATAGGGCCTGGAGAGACGGCGCCGGACCTAAAATTCACCTTAGAAACCGTAAACTGCTTAGGGTGTTGTGCGCTAGGCCCTGTAATCACCATTAACGACACCTACTATGGAAACCTCACACCAGCCTCCGTCACAAAAATAATAGAAAAGATTAAAGGAGGAGGGTTAGAGTGAGGATAAAATCCCCTGAAGACTTAGAAAGGCTTAGGGAAGGAATTCTAGCAAAGCGAGATCCCAACAGGCCATGCATATCAGTGTGTGTAAGTACCGGATGTAGCTCATTAGGCTCCCTTGAAGTAGTGAAAGCTTTTGAAATGGAGTTAGAGAAACAGGATATGCTGGATACGGTCGACATTAAGAAAACTGGATGTATGGGCTTTTGCGAGTTAGGTCCAAGAGTTGAAATAAATCCGGGAAGAATCTGCTATTTTAAAGTTAAACCGGAAGACGTAGCTGAAATAGTAAGCGAAACTATATTGAAAGGTAAGATCATTGAAAGGCTTTTATATGAGGACCCTGTAACTGGTGAAAGAATTAGAAGACTTGAGGATATACCTTTTTACAAATATCAATTCAGACTGCTCTTGGAGAATAACGCCAAAATAGATCCAAAGAGCATCGAAGATTACATTGCACTCGCAGGATATCAGGCCCTATCTAAAGCTCTTTTCCAAATGAAGCCTCTAGAGGTTATCGAGGAAATAAAAAAGGCTAATCTACGCGGTCGCGGGGGAGGAGGTTTCCCCGCCGGGATAAAATGGGAAACCACTAGGAAAGCACCAGGAGAGCCTAAATATGTAATAGTAAACTGCGATGAAGGGGATCCAGGGGCCTTCATGGATAGATCTCTGATGGAAGGAAATCCACACTTAATTCTTGAAGGTCTAATCATTGGCGCTTACGCGATAGGGGCGAGTCAAGGCTATGTATATGTTAGAGAGGAATACCCACTGGCCGTCGAGAATATTACTATGGCAATTCAGCAGGCTCGAGAGTACGGTTTCCTCGGAGAGAGCATAATGGGTTCCAATTTCAACTTTGATGTTGAAGTCCACAAGGGGGCTGGAGCCTTCGTTTCAGGAGAGTCTAGTGCTTTAATGACAGCAATTGAAGGAAAGGTGGGGGAACCAAGGCCGAAATATGTTCATACCGCCGTTAAGGGGATATGGGATAAGCCTAGCTGCCTAAATAACGTGGAAACCTGGGCTAATGTCTCTTATATCATTCTGAAAGGCGCTGACTGGTTTAGAAGTATAGGCACCCCCGACAGTCCTGGAACTAAGATTTTTTCACTAGTTGGGAAGGTGAAAAACACGGGGCTTGTAGAAGTCCCCATGGGAATAACCCTAAGAGACATAATCTTCAAGATTGGTGGAGGCATTAGGGAGGGGAAAAAGTTTAAGGCTGTTCAGACGGGGGGGCCTTCAGGAGGCTTCATCCCAGAACAGTACTTAGATAC
>QMXU01000033.1 GCA_003662305.1 Candidatus Hecatellales archaeon | reverse complement strand
GTCTATAAGCCTCCATACCGCAGGCATGGGAAGCCCGTGAGAAAAGTCTCCGTGGAAACGCTTAAGGCCTGGAAGAGTGAAACCTGCCTTGACCCCGCACTTCCAAGCCTGCTCGCCAGGTACAGGCTTCCCTGCCTGGTGGCAAGCGGTTTACGCCTGGAAGGGGTTAAAAAAATGTTTGAGTCCAAGCTGGATGAGGCTACCCTAATAGAGGTTTAAGGTTCACCGTGGACTAGGCTTGCCGCCTTTGCTACCAGGCTTCGGCTGATTCTGCCCTCCGCTGAGAGAACCCCCCTCCTCAATCCTACCACATCAGCACCCAGCCTAACACATTCAGCCAGCGTCTCCATGTTTAAGCCTCCTGCCAGGGCTGCGAAGAGCCCCAATCCCTGTGCCTCCGCCACAACCTTCCTAAGGTTCCCGCTGGTGAGGCAGCTGAAAAGGTTTCGACTTGAATTTTTGCTTTTCACGTCTATGAGGATTCCGTCGGCTTCACCCTTATAGGCTGCTTTAGGAAGCAGCAGCGGGCTGAGGCATCCATGCTCAGCGTAGTCGGCGTAGCCGCAGGCTACGATTTTAGCCTTCAAGTTCAAGGCTTCCATGGACGTTTTAACGGCTTTAACCATTTGAGCAGCCTCTTCAAGCCTTCTGGCGCCTAGAAGCCCCACCTTCACGTAGTTGGCGCCTAGAACGGCTGCTCCGACGGCAGCCAGCGAGGCTGTTCCTGGAATGTAGGGCAGGTCTCCAAGGGTTACGCTGAACTCTAAAGGCTTGGGAAGGCTTTCCTTAACCTGTTTGACTATCCACGGCTTCTGGGCTCCCAGGGCTCCCTCCGCCGGGTTTTTCACGTCCACTATGTCCGCTCCGCCTTTAACGGCTTCTAAGGCTTCAGCCCTGTCAACCACGCTTACCATAAGCCTAGCCATAACCCGAAACCTTCAAGCCTTATCTAACACCATTGCCAAATGGAAATTAAAGGTTTACCCAGAAAGGATAGGCCGGGGCACTAGGCTTGGAAAAATACGACCTAGCCGTGGTGGGAGCAGGCCCCACAGGCTCCATGGCAGCCTACCAGGCTGCAAAGCTGGGCTTGAAGGTGCTTCTCCTCGAAGAGCACGGGCAGGCTGGAAGCCCTCCCCACTGCGCTGGAAAACTCAGCGTTAAAGCCTTCCAAGAGTTCAGCCTTCCCAGCCAGTGTATCCTCAACGGGGTTAGAGGCGCCCTCTTCCATTCTCCCGGAAACCTTGAAATCGAGGTTTCAAAGCCGAACCCTGAATCCTACATCATAGACAGGGAGCTTTTCGACAGGAGGCTGGCTGAGGAGGCGATTAACGCTGGAGCTGAAGCCGTGTTTAAATGCAAGGTTAGACAGGTAGGCTTCCATCCCGGTGGAGGATTAACGGTTAAAGGCTCAAGCCTCGAAGTTAAGGTTCCGGTTTTAATTATAGCTGAAGGAGGAGCCAGAAGGCTTGCTCGGAGCCTAGGCTTCCAAGGGCTTCCCGTCCTGAAAGGAATCCAAGCTGAAATGGAGGATGTAAACCTTGAAAGGGAAGACTTCGTCGAGGTTTTCTTCGGCTGGAAGTTTTTCCCAAGCTTCTTCGGCTGGCTTATCCCGGTTGGAGAAGGAAAGGCAAGAATAGGGCTGTGCGTCCGCGGGGACATGGCTGAGATGTCTCCAAGGGCTTACCTAGAGAAAATGCTGAGGGAGTATCCCCCGCTTAAAGGAAGGGTTGGAAAGGCTTGGATAGGAAGGGTTTACGGCGGACTTATACCTGTGGAGGGCCCTGTAAAGAAGATGTGGCATCCTAAGGGGATAATGGCTGTAGGAGACGCTGCAGGACACGCTAAGTCCACTACTGGAGGCGGAGTTCTCTTCGGGCTTAAAGCAGGACGGCTGGCTGGGGAGGCAGCGTCACGCCTGGCTGAAACAGGCAGGGTTGAGGAGGCTCTGAGAGGCTACCAGCAGGCCTGCCTTAAGGCTTTCGGAGGGGAGCTCTCCTTCACGAGGAGGGCTAGAAGGTTTCTTAACAGGCTGAGCGACGGCGAGCTAGACCAGTTTTTCCGCTTCCTTTCAGCCCACAGAAGCCTTTTGAAGGTGGCTGAAGGAAGGGGAGACACAGCCTACCAGTCAAAGGTTTGGAAGCCCCTGCTTAAAGCCTCGGCTAGGCTTGTCTTTGAGAAGCCTTCAACCCTGAAGTTTGCAGGAAGAATCCTTTGGAGGCTTCTTCAAAGTATGGTTTAGCCTAAAAATAAGTGTAAGGTTGGAGGCTTTAGCAGCCTCCCGGAGGCTAACGTTTTTCTTTGGGCTTAGAAAGCTCCTGGAAGCATTATCATGATGAATATGGCTACTATCAGCCCGTAGATAGCAACTGCCTCGATGAACACGACGTAGATGAACAGCCTCGTAATGATTTCAGGTCTTTCAGCACCTGCACCAGCTATGGCTGCTGTAGCCGTTCCAAGCCCTAAGCCTGCTCCAAGCCCTGCAAATCCTATGGCTAAACCTGCTCCGAGAGCCAGCAGTCCGAAGTCGATGACCTTCTGGTCTCCTGCCGTGCCAGCCTCCGTTGCTAGAGCGCATCCAACATTCATTACTCCTGCAACCAGTAGGGCGAAAACCAAAGCCCAAACGAGTGTTCCATGCTTCACCTTTCCACACCCACCGCAACAGCTTTACATTATTGTTCTTTAACTCACGCTTCTTTCATTATAAAACTCTTTTCCTCCCTTCCCACCTTGGGAAAGAAAACTTTTTATATTGGATATATGGGCTGGTGGAGAACTAGGTTCGGCTCAACCTTGTCAGCTGGAATTTTCATGGCCTTCGCAGCCAGTATGGCGATTAAATCCTTAACCTCGTAAAACTTAAGGTAGAGGTAGGCCAGCATTTCCCCCAGATGGAATATGCTGTAGAAGGCTTTCAGGCACTCCGAAGCGTGCACGCGTTTAAGAGCCATCTCGAAGATGAAAAGGTCTTCTTTAACCTCGTACACGCTTAGCAGGGGAGAAATAATCACGCCGTAGTGGCCTCCTGTGAAGGCTTTAACAGCATCCTTCTCCGAGGCTGTGGAAGTAGCAGCCTTAAGTTCTTCGCTGCCAAGCTTATAGTAGGCGGGAATCAGGCTTTCCATAACCCTTTCAGGGGTGAAGCCCATTTTCTTCATTCTGAGAACAGTCATAAGATTGATGATGTCAAGCTGGGTTCCAAGCAGCTTAATACATGTCTTATCTAAGCCTTTAAGCGATAGGGCTGCCTCCAGAAGCCTCCCATAGCCATACTTGGTTATCAAGGCTTCAACCTTAATGCTTTTAACGGCTGCCTCTTCAGGGCCTTCAAGAATTTCACCTGCCTCCGCCACGAGTTTTCTGTCTTTTAAGAGTTCAACAGCCCGCTTGAGGTTTCCAGCCTCCACCAGACTGCGGCACAGCTCGTAGTCCACTTTGCCGTAGGGGAATATGTAGGTGGAGGCTTCCTGCCAAGGTATCTCCATCAGAATAGACTTTATGACTTCCATCAGAGCTTTTAATTCCAAGTGCCTTCCGAACTCCTCGAAAAAGGTTTTAGCTGCTCTTGCCTTAAGGTTTCTGGTGATGAAGGTTACGTCGTCCTGGTAGTACTGGAATAGGGCTCTTTCAACCTTTGAAAGGTTAAACTCCTCTAGGACAAGCTGGGAAATATACGGCTTATACCTAGTATCTTCAAGTCTTCTAAGGGCTGTGGAAGGGCTTTCAGCCGCAAGCATAGCGTCGTAGTCTCCTTTAACTAGGAGGAAAGATTTTTTACCTCTAACCATAGGCGTCAAACAGGTGTATCCTGCCACGTTTCCCAACATTTCTCTTCTACCTCCTAACCTTGGCGAAGCGGAGCATACGGTCGTAAAGCCTTAAAAAGATAAGGGTTCCCGCCGTGAAGCCTACCAGGGTTGAAAAGGCGAGAACCCCAAACTTCATCAGCAGGCTGAACCCGAACCAGAAGGCTAAGGCTATCCCTGCCACCATGCAGGCAGCCACTATGGCGGGGAGAATCAAGCCGAAAATCATTATTCTGCCAAGGGAGTACCCTTGGATTTCACGGGGGATAGCCCTAAGCTTATATTTCGCTAGGGCTGCCTTAAGCCGTAACCGTGAACCTTCTTTCAATCTTGAACCCCTCGAAGGGCGTTCCCTCACCACGGTAGAACTTGCTGAACCATTCAACCCAGTGAAGCCTGAGGGTGTGGGCGAAGGTCAAAATGCCCTCCAACGCTGTAATAATGAAAATCGTTACGATGAGGAAGATAGGCCAGAAGAGCAGTCCCTTCCCCATGAGGGCTAGGTCGCTGAAGATGGCGTGAGCCAGCCCTAAAGCCAGAATCCGCCCGTAGGAAAGCGTGTTGGAAATGGAGGCAATAGCCTTCTCAACTCCTTCAGCAAAGGTTTCCATCCCGCTTTTTCCAGCCAGCTTGTGCAGGATGAAAAGGCCTGCGAAGGGCACCACGAAGAAGGCTAGAAGCTTGTCGGTTTCAAAAAGCACGTTGGCTATTCCGAACCCGTAGGTGATAATCAGGTAGGACAGGGAGCCGTAGAACCACAGCCATGAGGCTGGAGCAAGAATTTCCTTGTATTCTCTGGCTGCGATGTTGTTTACGATGTCAAGTATGAGGCCGAAGGTTATCTGGGCTATACCTATGAATATGGCTATCTTAAAGAGCATCATAGGCTCGTCCATCGGGCTGAACCATGGTGCGTCCTCAACTCCTGTTATAGCCGTATACCATGTGGGGGTTCCATGGTGGGCTGCGTAGGCGGCGTTGGTAGGCCCGAAGAAGTCTCCGTAAAGGAAGCCTATGATTATCGAGGTTATTCCGCAGAGGAAAACCAGGTTTCGACCCTTATACAGGTAGTCCAGCATCTCGTTTCTAATTTTCATCCTGTCGAAGAGGGGTTTAATGAGCAGGCTTCCCACAAGCAGAACAAGCCCGTGGCCCATGTCCCCGAACATGAAGCCGAAGATTATGGGGAAGGTGACGAGCATGATGAGGGTTGGATCTATCTCATAGTAGCTGGGAAGGCTGTAGCTTGAAACAAGCTTTTCAAAGCAGATTATGGGCTTAGGATTAACGAGCAGGGTTGGAACTTTCTCCTCTCTCTCCTCCCTGTTGGTGCTGACCAAGGCTTCAGGGCAGGCCTGCCTTATGGCTTTAACAGCCTCCTCAACTCTCCCCTTTGGAACCCAGGCCTCGAAAACCATGGTTTTACCTGTCTGCATAAACCGTTTCTTCAGGTTTTCCAGGGTAAGCTCTATGTCCACAAGCTCCTTGTAGGCGTGGATTTGAGAGGACTTGCTGGCTAGCTCGTCCAGCATCCCCTTAACCTTTAGGGGCTCCTCGGTTAGAAGCTTAATCCTGTGCTCCAGGTGAACCAGCTTCAGCCCCCGCTCCAGCATGGCCATGTAGCGGGCTGGGGTGACTTCCACCAGCTCCCTGCTCCTGTTAAAGAGGCTTTCAACCTCCTCAGGTTTGGCTTTCCTAATTTCCTCCATTAAGGCTTTAACATGCTGGAGGCCCATGAACCTTTCAACAGCCTCTAAAGCCTCGTAGCTCCGTGAAAGGTTGTGAACGGTTTTAGCGAAGTTTCTGGCAGTCTCCTCAAAGCCGGAAGCTCCAAACTCGAGTTTTTCCAAGTTCTCAAGGGCGGTCACAGCTTCTTTAAGGCTTGAGCTGAAGGCTTCTCCGAGAGTGCTTAAGAGCTTAGGGCTTAACTCCTTCTCCACAGCCTCCAGCTCCGTTTTAAGCTTAGCTGTCTCCTTTTTCGCTTCCTCAAGCCTTTCAGCAGCCTCTAGCTTCCTTTCCACCACGTCTAAGACTTCCTTTAGGATTTCCTCTATCTTCGCGATTTTGTCAGCTGCTTGGGCTATTTCGACTTTAAGCTTCTGGTTTACTTCAAGGCTTAGGCTTACCCTCTCTCTAACCTTTTTCAGCTCTTCCACGCTTTGAGGCAGCTCCTCGTGGGGGCTAGTAAGCTTGGCAGCCATGTCCGCCTCCATCAGCACCTTCTGGATTTCAGCCATACGCTCCTGAACGGTTTTAAGCCTTGCTTTCACCTTCAAATCTTCAAGGGTTAAAGCTTCAACCTTTTCAGTTTTAACCCCGAACTCGGTTAGGGCCCCCCTGGTGCTCTCGTATTCGTCGTTGAACTGGCTTAGCTCCCTCTCCATGGTGGCTCTTTCCTCAGCCGCCACCTTCATCATGTTTTCAAGCTTGGCGTACTCCATTTCGAGGGAGACTATTTCCCTTTCAACTTCTTTCAGGGCTTGTTCAACGTCAGCCTTAACCTTTAAGGGTTCAGGGTAGGGAATCCCCGTAAGTTTCCTCAAAAGATTGTTTATCCGGTTTGAAAGCTGGATGAGGTTTTCCTCTCGAGGCGTCCTCTCTATTTTCTCAGCTACTTCCTTATATTTTTCAGCCTTAACGCTGGCTACGTCTATGAAGTGGACGTCTCCGAAGTCTCCAAGCCTTTTGATTACAAGGTCAGCCTTGGCTGAGGGTGCTACAACCTCAAGCCTTACCATTCTCGCGGGGCGTAGCAATAGGTTTCCAGCCCCTCCCTCAAGCCTTCAAAGGACGTTTCCAAAATAGCCTGTTAGGCTTATAAAATCTTCCTTAGAGCGGCATCTCATAGTTTAAAACTATCTTCGCCTTCCTGCCCAAGCCTTCCAAGAGCTCTCCACAGCAGGGACACTTGAAGGGCATCTGAAACCTTACAAAGCTGAACTTGTTAGTTTTCGGACAGTATAATATGGCTTCCTTCTCTAGGTAGCTGGAAAACTTGAACAGGTGTTTCGCCATGTCCGCCTCCAGCCTCTAAAGGGCTAAATTGAAGCCTATAAGCCTTAACCTTTCCGGTGAAACCAAAATGTTAAAATATTGTCTCCAGCATTTCTTAGCTTACTGACATGACATCTTCAACATGGAAATCCCCGGAGAACAATTTTTAGTGGTGTAGGCTACTTGTTAGGTCTCTACTAGGGGTTTTCAGGTTGAGTTCGCCTAAAAAATGTTCTCCAAACTGTGAGTTCTTCAGGTGCGGGCAGAAGGCGCTGCAGTTCCGAGGTGGAAAAGCCTACTGCCGGTTTGCCGACGACCTGTGCTCAGGAGCAGACTGCAAGTTCGCCATATGCCTGAGAAACAAGCTGCTTCCAGATGGAACCTGCGCTCTAACCATTAAAAGGCTTTCAGCTGCCAGCGAAATCCCGCCGGAGAAGGCTGTTAAAGGCTTTAAGGTTAAGGGAAAACTTAAACAGAGGCTTGGGGAGGAGGAAGTATTCTAGGATTCAAGAAGGTGTAGGCTTGAGTTTTCACCTTCTGATTTCAAGCTCCCGCTATCCAACGCCAACCGTTAGAACGCTTATGCGAGACCTGCACACGGTCATCCCGGGCTCCCACAGGGTTAACAGGGGAAAAATGAGCTTGGAAATGCTTGCGGAAACAGGTTTACAGCTTGGAGTGAAATACGTGATGCTGGTGGCTAGGTGGAGAGGCGGGCCTGGAAAGCTAGAATTCTACGGGGTGAACCGTGGAGGCCTGAAGCTTCTCCCTCCCATCGTCTACATTAAAGGCGTAAGGTTTCAGAGAGAATACGAGTTCTCGTGGAGGAAGCTTAGAATCAGGCCTAAAAGGCTTTTCACGCTTAAAAGCGTAGGGGGAGCAGCGAAGATAAGTGAAGCTCTTTCAAGGTTTTTCGGCTCCGAGGGAACAGTTGAATCTGTTGGAAACGCTGGGGAAGGCTCAGTGTTCCTAGAGGTTGGTGAAGCTCAGCCTCACCGTATAACCTTCCACTCGAAGGTTAAAGGCAGAATCGTGGAGGTAGGTCCTTCCATAACCGTCAGGCATGTGGTCTGGAGGGTGGAGAAGCCTGAAGAAGGCTGAAGTCGAGGTGAAATTCGTTTTCTCCAGCAGGAGGAAAGCTGAAACGGTTTACGCGGCTTTAAAGCCGGAGGTCTACGCGGCTAGGAGCTTCAAGTCTAAGGTTCAAATTAGGCTTGAAGGCAGAACTTTAACCATGAGCTTTAGGGCTCCAACCCTTTCCAGTCTGAGGGCTTCCATAAACTCCTTCTGCAGGTGGGTTTCCCAGCTTCAGGAAGTTCTGGAGCTGGCTGAGTCTGGGGGAAGGTAAGCCTTTTTACGGTTGGCTTAACTATTTTATGGAGTATGCGGTGTTAATGTTTAGAGGGATGATAGGTGAGCGAGGGTAGAGTTGAGCTTCCAGCAGACTTCCAGGAGCAGCTTGCCAGACTTCAACAGCTCCAGCAAACCCTCCAGATGATTGTAGCTCAAAAGCAGCAGATAGAGCTTGAACTGGCAGACATGGATAAGGCTTTAGAAGAGCTGGGCAAGCTTCCGGAGGACGCTCAGGTTTACAAGTCTGTGGGAGCCATCCTCGTCAGAAAGGACAAGGCTTCCGTAACAAAGGACCTAGCCGAACGTAAGGAGCTTCTAAACGTACGCATGTCCGTGCTCAGCAAGCAGGAGGAGCGAACCAGGGAGAAGCTTAAGGAAATCCAGCAGCAAATCCAGAGCAGGCTCAAACAGTTCCAGCCTCCACCGTCAGGAGGATAAAACTTCAAGTCTTTTTCATCCCCCTGTTGGGAGCACTTTAAGGGTTGAAGCCAAGCCTCAAACGTTTAAGAAGCCTCCTCCGAAAGGCTAAACCCAAACATGCCATCGTCTTCTGCCATCATAACGCAGACCCAGACGCTGTTTTCTCAGCCAGCCTCCTAGCGAAGCTCATAAGGAAGCTTAAGCCCGGAGTGCGATGCGAAATTGTGGCTGTGGAAGGGCCCAGCTCGCTTTCTAAGCTTCTGATGGAGAAGGCTCCGGTGAAGCTTGCGGAGGCTCCGAGGCTTGAGAGGGCTGACCTCCTGCTCCTGGTTGACACCTCAACGGTTGAGCAGCTTGGAGAGTGGAAGCTGAAGGTTAAGTCCTCCGGTAAACCTTTAATCGTAGTAGACCATCACACGGTTCACCCTGAAACCCGTAAGCTTGCAAGCCTACTACTGGTCGACCCTGAAGCCAGCTCAGCCTGCGAGGTTGTCTACAGCCTATGTAAGGAGGCAGAAGTCAAGATATCCAGGAGGGAAGCCTTGGGCCTGATGTTCGGGATAATCCATGAAACCCGTGGGTTAAGATACGCTTCAGCTGGAACCTTCAAGACTTTAGCTGAGCTGGCTGGTTTAGGTGTTAAGCCTGCTGAGGCTTTCAGGGCTATGTCTGAGCCCCTGTCACGCTCGGAGAGAATTGCCAGAATTAAGGCTGCTGGAAGAGCTGAAATCCACGAGTTAGGGGAATGGCTTG
>QMXU01000032.1 GCA_003662305.1 Candidatus Hecatellales archaeon | reverse complement strand
CAACGTCGAAGCCGATGAACCATTTAACCATCATGTTTCGGCATCCTCACACATAAGAGAAGCACCATATATTTTTGAATATCCCTTATGGACGATTCGTCTAGTCGCTTCAGCTAGACTTTTCATTCCGACTTCTTATATTTTCAGGTCTGCCTACCTTCCCTCCGGGGTGACCATGGTTGAAAGCCGTAAGCTTGCTTTCGCTGGCTGCGCTGCTCGCAGTATTCGCCATGCTGGCTTCGCCTTTCGCCGTGCCTGCGGCTGTAGCCTTTGCACCTAACACTTCAGAGGTAGGTGACCTCCACAAGGTTGAAACAGTTGAAGCCACCGCCAAAATCAGGGGGGAAGACGGTGAAGTAATCACCATGCCGGCAGCCGCAGAGTTAACCTTCGAGGTTACGGACAGCTTCTGCAGGTATACAACCCTCAAACTTGTTGAGGGCTACGTTGAAATCGACGGGAAAAAATACGTGTTGAGCGAGGGCTGGGCGGTAAGCCTCAGCCGTGGAGGCGTTAAGGCGATAAGCGAGGCATGGGGGCCTGACGGCTCCAGCCACTTCCTAATCAGAGCCTCAGACACGGGGGAAACCGGAGAGGAAGGAGCCTACATGAAGTCTAGGGCAGGCTTCAAATGTGAAGACGGAAAATACCTCATCACAGGGAAACTCCTACGCTACAAGCTCGCCGAGTGAAAGCTTAAATCCTCTCCCCTATTTTTTATAGGCTTTCCATGGTTTACTAGTAGGGATGCCACTCCTCATAATCGTCTCTTGCGGTTCCAGAAAAATTTGGAATAAGAATCCTGAAATCGGCCCCACTAGGGCGAGCGATGCGTATGTGGGTGCACCTTTCAAGCTTAATAGAAAGTATGCTGAAAAATTCGGTGACCACTGGGTGATACTCTCAGCAAAATACGGCTTTATTGAACCTAGCTTCATAATCCCCGCCAACTATAACGTGACTTTCAAAAAGCCTTCAACAAACTCTATAAGTATATCTCAACTAAGGGAGCAAGTGAAAAGAAAACAGCTTAACAAGTTCGATGAAGTTACGGTTTTAGGCGGAAGCGATTATGCTGATATCATCAAGAAAGTTTTTGAAGAATTCCCAGTAAAAATCAAAGCACCGGTGGCAGGCTTACCCATTGGGATAGCCATGGCTAAAGTGCGGGGAAGGCTTGATGAAAACAAGCCCTTTTAACTGCCCTAATGGGCTGGTTGAAACGTGGAAGCATATTTATGTAGGCGACTCTCGAAACGTGGTCAAGCGTATTATAACAAACCACTGCCATGGGAACGTGGAAGGCTCAGCACTTCGGAAAGCTGTTGCTGAGGCAATAGGTTATCGCCTAAGGAAAACTAGGCGTAGAAATGGGTCCATGAGAATTCGAATAGACCTGTCAGATCCAAATGAGGGAGAAACAGTAGTTTCAGCTTATATCAAGTCTGGAAAGTGGAAGTATATTGTCTGCGAATCCTATAAGGAAGCACACGACTTCCAATGGTACGCTATAAGCAAGCTTAAACCAGTACTAAATAGGAAAATGCAGCCATGGGATTATTCAAAAACTCGAAGATACCGAGAACTACTAAGCAGAATGTTGAAGTCTAGAGCCTTAAGCTGTAATAAGCTCCATAATAAGCCTACCGGTCCAGGAGTCTATATCTTGTTGCATCAGCTTGCACCGGAAGACTTAAAGCGCAACCCC
The DNA here is from genome assembly GCA_003662305.1 of Candidatus Hecatellales archaeon. GTDB lineage: Archaea > Thermoproteota > Bathyarchaeia > Hecatellales > Hecatellaceae > B25. The sequence continues at coordinate 7,624 of QMXU01000032.1, read as the reverse complement.
ATCATAATTCAGAAGTTTTTATCTTTAGGGCCTCTTGATTAATTTCGTAAGCTTGGTTGAAGGGCAGATTTATCAACTGAAGTTATAGACAGCTATAATGTGGACTAGGGTTGGGCAGGGCCTTCTCGGTTGACTTCGAGGACTTGGCTGCTGAAATCAGGAGGGCAGCTGCAGAGTCCATCAGCAAGGAGGGCTTCAAGGTTCGCGCCGTAAATATTTTAACTGCCAAGGTTTTCAGTCCTTTAGCTATTTCTCCGGGGCGTTACGATTTTACTCTGGTTTCTGGTGGAAGAGCTGACGCGCTTTACGGGCATGTAGTCATAGAGTATGAGAAGCCTAGAACGTTTAATACTGGAAGAGGGTACGAGCATGCCGTGGAACAGGTTAAACAGCGCATCCGAGAGCATGCTGGCGGAGAACCTGGGCTCCCACGGTATTTTGGGGTGGTCTTAGACGGCTATAGAATAGGATTTGTCCGTTGGAGGGAGAAGATTAAGGATTTCGAGTCTTCTAGGAGACCTCTTAAAGTTAACAGTATTACAGTTGCCAGGCTTGTGGAAGCCGTCGCTGGGCTTAAAAGAAAAGCCTTAAACGCTGAAGAGCTTCTCAACGATTTCGGGCCGGGAAGCCGTATAGCGGAAAACACGGTAAGAGTTTTCTACCGGAAGCTCTCCGGGAAGACAGCCACCAGAACAAGGGTGCTCTTCAGAGACTGGAGAAGGGTTTTCTCTCAGGTCTGTGCTTACAGTCCTGAAAAGCTTGGGGGGCTTAAAGAAGCCTACGGGTTCGAGGCTGGCGCAGTTGACGTTGAGAAGCTCTTGTTCTCGCTTCACACCTACTACGCGCTCATCGTGAAGCTGCTGGCTGCTGAGGTAGCCTCCCTTTACGTTAGCCCGAAACTTTTAAGCTATCTTGAGAGGCTGGAGGACACTTACTTTGAAGGGCATGAAAAACTTAGGTGCGAGCTTGGTAGGCTTGAGGAAGGAGAAATCTTCAGTGTTCTGGGCATAACCAACTTTCCTGAGGCGGACTATTTCGCCTGGTACTTAGACGAATGGGATGGTGAAATAGCTGGGCGAATAGCTGAAATAGTTAAGAAGCTCTCCGACTACGACCCCAGCACGGCTGAGCTTGAGCCTGAAAGAGTTAGAGACCTGTTCAAGCGGCTGTACCAGAATCTGGTTCCTAGAAAGGTCAGGCATGACCTCGGCGAGTACTATACGCCTGACTGGCTGGCTGAGCTTATGCTGGACGAGGCAGGATGGACCCTTGAAACCTTCGAGAGGAAACGTCGGGAGGCTGGAGGTCCTCTGGCTCCTTTAGATTTGAGAGTTCTGGACCCTGCCTGCGGCAGCGGAACCTTCCTTGTTCTTGCCATTAGCAGGATTAGGGAGTACGTTGAGGAAAACTGTATAGACAGGAGAACGGCTGTCCACCGGATTATCAGGAATATCGTAGGGTTCGACCTTAACCCTCTAGCCGTAATAGCTGCCAGGGCGAACTATCTGATAGCCCTTGGAGACCTTCTAAGAGAGGTAGGAACCGGGCAAACGGAAATCCCAGTCTATTTAGCCGACTCCATACTCGTGGAAAGGGACACCACGCTCTACGGTTCGCCAGTCTATAAACTGAAAACAGCCGTTGGAGACTTCACCGTACCGGCGGAAATAATTGAAAAGGGAATGCTTCCAAAAGCTTTAAGGTTGCTGGAGGACAGCGTGGGGAAATACTCGGTGAACGAGTTTAAGGGGAGGCTGCTACGTGAAGCGAGGATAGACGGCGAGAGCGCCACCATTATGGCGGAGCTTTTCAGCCTGCTAGATAAGCTTGAAAGGGAGGGAAAAAACGGGATATGGCTCCGTATCCTCAGGAACGCTTTTGCACCGTTATTTAGGGGGAAGTTTGACTGTGTGGTGGGCAACCCGCCGTGGGTTAACTGGGAAAATCTTCCCGGAGACTATCGTGAGGCAACCAAGCCTGTGTGGGAGAAATACGGGTTAAGAGCTAAGGCTTCAGCAGCCCAGTTTGAGCTGGGTAAAATGAAAAGAGACCTTTCAATGCTGTTTACCTACGTGTGCGCCGACAGATACCTTAACGACAACGGGACACTCGGCTTTTTGATAACGCAGATGGTGTTCAAGACGAGGGGGGCAGAAGTTTTCAGGCGTTTCACGCTGCCAGACGGGAAGCCCTTAAAAGTTCTTAAAGTGCATGACATGGTTTCCCTGAAGCCTTTCGAAAAGGCAGCCAACATGACAAGCGCCATACTTCTCAGAAAAGGCGAGGAAACAGAATACCCCATACCATATATCCGCTGGACAAAAACCGGGGAAACCGATTTTTCATCGATGCCCCTGCGGGAAGTTCTCTCGGCATGCAAGCGGGAGGCACTGCTGGCGTTGCCGGTAAATCAGGGGGATAAAGCCTCTCAATGGCTAACGGTGCGCCGGGGTACGCTTAAAGCCCTGGAGAAAATTAGAGGGAAGCCAGCTTACAAGCCACATTTAGGAGTTAACACTGGGGGGGCCAACGGCGTTTACTGGGTAAAAATAGTCGAGAAACTGCCATCCAGGCATGTTCTAATAGAGAACCTGCACAAAACTGGAAAACTGAAACTTGTGAAAGCTTTTTCACGGGTGGAAGCCGACCTGCTGTATAAGCTTGTTCGCTCTGGAGACCTAGATAAATGGCTTCCAAAGCCTGAAGCCTACATTATTGTTCCACATACGAGGCAAACAGACTGGCAGGCGATACCTGAAAACAAGCTTAAAAACAGTCTGCCTGAAACCTACCGTTACTTTCTAAAATTTAGAGAAGTCCTGCTCAAGCGGTCAGCGTACAGGCTCTTAAGAAGAGGACATCCGTTCTATATAATGGTGGACGTCCGAAGCAACAGCTTCGCTCCATTCAAGGTCGCTTGGAAGAGGATGGGAAACAAGATTAACGCGGCGGTGTTAGCCGAGCAAGATGACCCGTATATAGGCAGAAAACCGCTGATACCTCAGGAAACCATAAGCTTTGTGCCGTTGGAGAACAGGGAGGAAGCATACTACCTTTGCGCCCTACTGAACTCTTCCTGCGTTAACTTTCTGGTTAAATCGTTTTCACAGCTTGGAGGAAAAAGCTTTGCTACACCCTCAGTCCTCGGGCAAATCAGAATCCCCAAATTTAGCGAAGACAACAGGCTGCATTCAGCCCTAGCCAAGCTGGCTGAAAGAGCCCATAGGTTAGCGGAAGAAGGGCTGGACGGTGAACTGGCTGAAGTTGAGAACGAAATTGACAGGCTGGTTGCTGAACTGTACGGCTTGAATGATAGGGAACTCTTCGAGGTTAAGCGTAGATTAGCTGCTGGAGGACTGGGAGCTTGCAGTTTGCAGCCTTAATCGTCGACCTAGCCATGGTTTTTGTGCTCCTTTTGGCGGTGTGGAGGGATAGGGCTAGAGCTTTGCAGGCTTTAAAAGCCTCGCTGCGGATGCTGGTGGAGCTTTTCCCATTCTTTATTCTGGTTACGGTGGTTATAGGGGTGGTTTCCAGCCTTTTAACCTTCGAGGTGATTTCAGGGTTCATAAGCTCGGAGGCCGGGGTAAAGGGAATCTTCACCGCGGCCTTGATTGGCACGGTGGTTCACATGCCTTCCCTAGTGGCTTTCCCCCTGGCGGGCTTCCTTCTTCGGAACGGTACGGATGTAGGGTCGGTAGCCGCCTTCATAACCACGCTTACCATGATAGGCCTGGCCATGCTCCCCCTCGAAGTGAAAACTCTGGGAGGCCGGGTTACCCTGCTTAGAAACCTTGGCTGTTTCGGGATGGCTCTCACCATAGCCTTTCTCATGGGGCGGCTGCTGTGAAGGAGAAACAGAGGGGAGACCAAGCTTTAAAGGGAGCTCCCATGCTGGCTGTTTCAGCGCTGCTTTTAACGGTTTCCTACCTGCTTCTGCCTGAAAGGTTTCCGTAGGTTGCCTCCACCACCGGACTCTACCTGGCTGAGGTGCTGTGGATTCTCCCCGGCGTTTTGATTCTGGCAGGTCTACTTCTCGCCTGGTTTCCTAGGAGGCTTGTGGTGAAGTATTTAGGGGAAACCTCAGGAGTTAAGGGCTTCCTTCTTTCCATCGCTCTGGGGATGCTTCCAACCGGGCCGGCCTACCTTGCTTTTCCCATAGCAGCCGCCCTTCTCAGGAAAGGCGCCAGAATCGCGAACATTGTAATTTTCCTTTCAGCGTGGTCCTGCATTAAGCTCCCCCAGGAACTGGTGGAACTGCAGTTTCTGGGTTTAGAGTTCATGGCAGCCAGACTGCTTCTAACCATCATGCTGGTGATACCTGTCGGGCTGGCAGTTGAAAGATTAGCATCCCCTCTCGGAAAGCGGACGGCGGATGTAAGGCGGAGAACCCCTCCTTTCTAAGGCGAAAAAGGAGGGTTATGCTCTTATCCTTCTGATTTCCACGCTTACGCAGTTCTCCGGGTCCGGGCAGTTCATGTGGAACACGTCTTTATCCTTAAGCCATGGGAGCGCTCCGTTATACTGTAGCACGGTGATGTAGGGGAAAAGTGCGTAGTACAGGTGGCAGCACATGTTGGGCGCCCGAGTGCTCTTCCTGTCCTCGGTGCTCCACACTCCATCCTCGTAGAGGCTGACGTCAAACTCGTCTCCAACCTTATGCCCTGCACGGCAAAAACCTTTTACACCCGTCACCCTGGCTATTAACCTGATTTTGAGCTGTTGCATCGGAAATCCACCAAGCTAATCTAGCTGGAAGATGGCCCCTTTAATTGTTTTTATTAATTTACTGTCACTGGCCTTCAGGTTTAAAAGGATTTTCAAACATGCACTTTATTTTTTTCCTAAGTATAGCAATTCATTTAAATATCACTTTAATTTTAACCATAACAAACTGGAGGTTAAAGGAATGTCACGAGACAGAAATGATAAAGTGGTGCTTGCATATTCCGGAGGACTTGACTCAACCCTGTTAATTATTCTCCTAAGAGAGCATTACGGCTTTAAGGAAGTTATTCCTGTCATTGTTGATGTAGGACAAGGTGAAGAGGAAATAAAACTGGCTATGGAGAGAGCTGAAAAACTGGGTGTTGATGTGAGGTTCATAGACGCGAAACGTGAGTTCGCTGAGGAATATATTTGGAGGTGTATCAAGGCGAATGGAAGCTATGAGGGGTATCCCATCGGAACCTCTATGACACGGGTTCTTATAGCCTTAAAAACGGCTGAGGTAGCGAAGGAAGTAGGAGCATCCTCCGTGGCCCATGGTTGCACAGGTAAGGGAAACGACCAGTTCCGAATGGAGGCAGCCTTCAAATATGTAGCTCCTGAGCTTGAAATAATTGCTCCTGTCCGAGAACTAAACTTAGACAGAAATCAGGAAGAAGAAATGCTTAAGAATAAAGGTATTGAGCCTAAAAGAGCTAAAGGCAAGATAGGTGGAGATGTAAATATGTGGTCGCATTCTATTGGAAGCGGCCAATTTACAGATTTACATACACCATGCCCTGATGAGGAATACTATTGGGTTAAGCCCGTCTACGAAATTCCGGAAAAACCCCGTGAAGTAGAGATAACTTATCGGAAAGGGGTGCCTATAAATGTGGATGGCATAACAGATCCGGTAGAAATTATTTTCTATTTGAACGAGGTCGGAGGCACGTATGGTATAGGGAAAATAGACATATTGGAAGATGGTGTAATAGGTTTCAAGTCAAGAGAGCTTTATGAAGCCCCAGCAGCAACGATTCTCCTTCAAACTCACGCCGACCTTGAACATTTGACCATAACTAAAGAGCAAATTAGGTTTAAAAGGGGGGTTGACAGGCTTTGGGCGGACCTCGTATACCATGGACTTTGGCTTCACCCGTTACGTAAAGATTTAGACGCCTTCATAGATTCCACACAGAAATGGGTTAGCGGGAAGATAACCATTAGGCTTCGGAAAGGCTACTTTGAAATTGTTAAAAGAGAATCTGAATTCTCACTGTTTGCACCGGAAATCCGAGGTTTAAGAGCCAAAGGATTTGACCAAAGAGATGCTACTGGGGCTTTAAGAATCTTCACTCTACCCTTTCAACTCTACAGTAAAAAGGGAAGATAAAAACTCCTTTTTCTTTTCGTTGAAAACAGAAGCTTCCCCCTAAACTAAAATTAGGGAAAAGAATGAAGATGACGAAATAAAGAAATATTTGAAGAGGAACTTTTACTTTCCTTCTGCAGGCTTACCGCAGGCTGGGCAGCCTTTAAGCCTTACGATTTTCACGGTTCTGAAGGACATTTGCAGTCCGTCGAAGATTAGAAGCTCTCCCACAAGCGGGCTGCCTACTCCTGTTATCAGCTTTAAGGCTTCAACAGCTTCAAGACAGCCCATAACTCCTGGGGTTGCCCCTAGAACGGGGGGAGTTTTTACCTCTCGAGGCTTGGGGGTGACGTAGCACTGGTAGCAGGGTCCTTTACTTGGAAGCACCGTCATAAGCTCCCCCATGAGTCCGTATACGGCTGCGTGAACGAAAGGTTTACCAAGCCTGATGCAGGCCCTGTTGAGAAGAAGCCTCGCTTTAAAGCTGTCCATTCCGTCGACGACAACATCCGCGTTTTCAATTAGGGAGAACACGTTTCTGCCGTTTATTTCCGTTTTCAGGCCTTCAACTTCAATGTCAGGGTTCAGCTGGCTTAGCTTTTCAAGGGCGGAGTCCACCTTGTATCTGCCTACATCCTTCGTCCAGTGGAGAATCTGCCTGTTAAGGTTGCTTAGCTCAACTTTTTCCCTGTCTATTAACGTTAGCTTTCCAACTCCTGCTGCTACTAGGTAGAGGGCTGCTGAGCATCCTAGGCCTCCAACACCAGCCACAACCACCCTCGCCTTCTTCAGCTTCCTCTGGGCTTTCACCCCGAAGTTTCCTATTCTCAGCTGTCTGTCGTAGCGTTCAAGCTCCCTTCGAGACAGCTTTACCATGACACAGCACCGTTCACGCTGAACCTGCAATCTGTTCAATAGCAGCTAGAAACTTCTCCACCTCTTCCACGGTATTGTAAAGGTAGGGTGAAAGGCGGACCGTCCCCTGCTGCCTGCCGAGGATACTTCTAACCAGCGGCTGGGCGCAGTGCATCCCAGACCTTACAGCTATCTTAGCCATCGAGTCTAGGATTAACGCCACATCATGAGGGCTTAAACCTTCCACGTTAAAGGAGGTAACTCCAAGTTTAAACTTCGGTTCAGGCCCGTAGACTTCAACCTTATCCACCTGCGACAGGCCCTCGTACACTTTTTTCGAAAGTATTTTCTCATGCTGTTCTATGGCGTTCATGCCCAGCGATTCTAGGTATTTGACAGCCGCCTTCAACCCTATAACCTCGCCTATAGCAGGAGTTCCAGCCTCAAATTTAGCGGGGCCTTCAAGCAGCCTGTAGCCGTTAAGGTCGACAAGCTCCACAGTTCCGCCTCCCAGGTATAGGGGGTCCAGCTTTCCGAGGAGACTTCTGCTAACGTATAGGACCCCTGACCCTGTGGGCCCACACATTTTATGGCCTGAGAAGGCTAGGAGGTCGCAACCTAATTCTCTTACGTTCACCTTCATGTGGGGAACAGACTGGGCGCCGTCCACCAGTATTAGAGCATCATGCT
>QMXU01000031.1 GCA_003662305.1 Candidatus Hecatellales archaeon | reverse complement strand
GCTGGTTAAGGCTGAGGGTAACCGTCGAAAAGAATGGCAGGTTTCCAGCGGTTATCAGGGCAAGTCCGAGGCACAGGAAAAACCAGTCTGCAATTGAAGGGTAAGGGGAAGTTAAGCCTAACCAGTATATGTAAGCCACCCAGATTATTCCTCCTATAAAACATAAAAGCACGGACTGGCTTGCCAGCAGCCATATCCTCAGTATGGTCTCTCTTCATGTCCACCCATACTTCCATGCGAGGGTTAAAGCCGAAACCGTGAGGATGAAAATAAGGCTTGAATCACGACGTCAGAGAATAGGTTTAGAAGGCTCTCGTTTTCCCACCATAAAACATGTGTTATGCTAATAGCTACGATTCCGAACAGGCTTACTGCGTAGGCTTTGGAAGAGGTTTTCAAGTTTTTCAGACGCTTCCTCTCTCAACTTTGAACTCGCAGCATTCGTCTCCATCCAGTATGCATCGGATTTCAGAGCAGGAAACCTTCTTCCAAAGGGCTGAAAAGAAGCCTGAAATCACTCCCTTAATGAAGGCGCAGTCTCTCCCCCCGCTTCTCTCTCCCCGGTACAAGGCGAAATTGTAAACTTTAACGGTTAAACCCTTACCAGTCAAGTTTTCAGCTACTATTCTTCCCCATCCCGCCTCGGTTACGGAGCTTACGAAGGCTTCCACCATAGCCCTATCGCTTTCAAAGCCCTTGCCTCTAAGGTTTCCAGCCAGCCTTTTCCCCATGTGCTTCCCAGCGGTAAGCAGGATGGTGTAGGCTCCTGAGCCGAAGACCTCCCACATCCCCAGAAGGACAGCCTTAAAACCTTCGAGGTCAAAAATAATGCAGTCTTCACCTTCCAGGGCCACTCTTCCTTCAGACACGTCAACTTCGAATTCAAGTTTTTTCTTGGCCATTACCCATTTTTACCCCCAAGTGAACGGCAAGCCTGGAGAGGCTGACATTTAATTATCCTTTTTGCGGCAAGCTTCCAAAGATATTATTCACGCTCCGTTAATATATTATTTCTTTCCGTAGGTCACCTCTTAAAGATAAGCTTATGGGGGATGAAGGGTAAAAAATAGATTAGCGGAAGCCGGGCTGGGCCTCCTTTAAGCCTTCAGGTGTAAGCTGATGAAGGCTGAAATAAAAATCTGCAATGTGGTTGCCTCTGTGGATTTCAGGCAGAGGCTTCCCCTTTCAGCTGTAAAGAAGGCTCTTCCAACGGTTTCAGGCTCTAGAAGCCGGTTTCCAGGCGTTGTTGTAAAGCTTGGAAGACCTAAGACAGCCAACCTAATCTTCAGCACAGGAAAAATGATATGCACAGGTTCAAGCTCTGAGTATGGTGCTCGAACAGCCGTTAAAAAGCTTGTTTTAAGCCTCAGAGAGAAGGGGGTTACGTTTAAAGAGAGGCCTAAAGTGAAAATCCAGAATGTGGTGGCCCTCGTAAACTTTAAGCGTACCATAAACCTTGAGAAGGCTGCCAAAACCCTGACGGGAACCATCTATGAGCCTGAACAGTTTCCAGGGCTAATCTACCAGATGGAAAACCCCAAAACGGTGGCCCTCCTCTTCTCCAACGGGAAAGCCGTGCTGACAGGGGCTAGAAACAGGGCTGAAGTGGAAGCCGCCGTAAGGAGGCTTGAAAGAAGGCTTTTCACGCTTAAAAGGAAGGCAGGGAAGGTGGAAGTTAAAACCTCAAAGGTTGAGGGAGAAAGCTCCGATGAGAAAGCCCTTAAACTCTTGGAGGCCACCTACAGCCTATGCGAATTCTGCAACTACGACTGCGACGGCTGCCCGTATCCAGGCCTAGGCATCTACCTGGAAAAGCTTGAGGCTTCAGTCCTGGAAACTCTCTCAGCTCTCAGCAGGGTTGAAAGGTGCAGGAGAGGCTTCTATGTCCGGCCTAAAAAAGAGGTTGCTCTCCACCTTAAATATTCAAAGGAAGGGCTGGCTGAAGCCTTAGCAGGGCTCTTCACGGGCTTAACCCATGCTTCAACGGCGTAAATAATGCTTAAACCTGCTGGTTTACCGGAAGGGAAGGCTTCTTCTGCCATACTTCTCCACGGCTTCCCCGGCAGCCCTCAGGTTTCTGGTTGGAGTTTGAAGAAGAAGGTCGCATCCCGGAGCCACAAGGTCCACGCCTTCGCTTATAGCTTTCCTGACTGCGTTTGAAATTTCTTCAGGGCTTCCGGATGACAGAAGCTTGGAGGAGATGTTGCCTGCTATGGGGTAGCCTCGCCTGGCTTCATCCGCAAGTTTTCTGGCTTCCAAGATGGAGGTACGCTCGTCTAAGGCTATGGCGTCGGCTCCCACTTCCACCATTTCCCTGATGATTCTTAGGTTTGGACCGCAGATGCTTAGAATGGTCTTGCATTTCACGGCTTCAGCCAGTCTTTTCAGGTGGGGGGCTGCGAATTCTTTAAAGTGCTGGGGGGATATCACCGCGGTGCTGGCTCCCATGTCATGGAAGGTTATCACGTCTGCTCCAGCCTCCTCGTAGACCTGAGCTATCCTGACGAAGGTTTCAACCGAAGCCTCCAGGATTCCTCTGATTTTCTCAGGGTCCATGATGAGGTCTTTCATAAATTCAGCAGGGTTTACAAGGTAGTAGCCTACGCAGGTGAAAGGGGCGTTCATCACCACGTTCACAGGCGTTTCCCCTTCAAACCTGCTCTTTAAAAGCTTGATAGCCTGGGTGACCACCGGTATCCTTCCGACTTCCTCCACGCTTCGAGGAGGCTTAACGTCTGAAGGCTCCTTAACCGTGAAGGTTTTCACCATAGGCCAGATTATTACACCCCTGCTGGCAGGCTCCTCCATGAAGTCTATGGGCGCCCCTAAAACTTCAGCTTCCACCATGAAGTCGAAGGGAACCGTAAGCATGTCTAAGCCAGCCAACTTCAGGCCGGCTGAAGCCATCTCAGCCATCAGCTCAGGGTTATGGTGAACTTCAGGCCACTGGGCTCCCACAGCCTCCATAAACTCTACGGTGGCGGTTATGGTTGGGTTCACGTATGGCACCCTGTCCACTTGGAGGGACCGTCCTTCCAACGCCAGCATGACACGCTCATAGGAGTTCAACAGGTTCACCTTTCTATTCATTCCTTGTATGGCAGCCCTTAAAATATCTTCGAAGGAAAACTAATCTTGAAGTTTAGGCTAGCCTTAATTGAGGGTGGGCGGCAATTGGAGTTTCCCCCTGAAGTTTTAACCCGGAGCAAGGCTGGAAAGCTGGAGGTTAGAGCCCTAGACAGCCGGGGAAAATTTCTGATGTGCAAGTATCTCGACCCTAAAACCATGAAGCCGGCGGACAAGAAACGTAAAATAATCCTTGTGGACGAGGAAGGCTGGCGTAGAGAATTCTTTATTATCCCCCTGAAGAACGGTCGGCGCTACCTTATGATTGAAGGAGAGAAGGAGGATGCTGCCAAACCTGAAAACCCCATGGTCTGGAACGAGAAGGAAGGCAAAGCCGAGCCCCTCCTAAAATAGCCCCAACACGGAGGAAAAGGGGAACCCTATGGAAGACGTGGAGGAAGAACTGGAAAAACTAAGAATCGAAGTGGAAAGGTGCAGGAGATGCTCCCTCCACAGGGAGAGAACCAAGCCCGTGCTGGGTGAAGGCCCGGCTCCATCTAAAATAGTGCTCGTGGGGGAAGCTCCCGGCTACTGGGAAGACCAGCAGGGCAAACCCTTCGTCGGTGCAGCGGGGAAATTCCTGAACGAGCTTCTAGCCTCAGCAGGGCTGAAGCGAAGCCAGGTTTACATTACCAACGTGGTTAAGTGCAGGCCTCCTAAGAATCGAGACCCTAAACCCGAGGAAGAGGAGGCATGTGCACCCTACCTTGAAAGGCAGCTAAGCCTCCTGAAGCCGAGGCTGATATGCACGCTTGGAAGCCATGCAACCGCCAGAATTCTCTCCTTCTTCGGGCTTAAGCCTCAGCCCATAACAAGGGTTCACGGTAAAACCTTTAGAACCCAAAGTCTTTTAGGCGAAGTCTTCGTGGTCCCGCTTTTCCATCCGGCCTCAGCACTCTACAAGCCCCCTATGAGAAGCCTTCAGCTTGAAGACTGGAAAACCGTTGGAAGGCTTCTAGCGGAAATAAAAGGGTTCCCCGAGGAAATCTTAAACTTCCAGAATCGTTCTTTATTGTGCAGGAGAGCCCCAGGTCATGGCTAAGGTTCTAGCGTTAATCTCCGGCGGAATAGACTCCCCCGTAGCAGCCTACATGGCCGGAAGCCATAAAGGCGTAGAGGTTACAGCCGTTTTCTTCGACGGCACTCCCTTCATAGAGCCAGACGAAGGCTTAAAGGTTAAAGCCATCTGCAGAAGGCTTAAAATCCTGGTGAACCTTCGAAGCCTCTACATGCTTCCCCACGGAGAAAACCTGAGCAGGATAGCCTCATCCTGCAATAGAAAGCTCGTCTGCCTCCTATGTAAAAGACTTATGCTGAGGGCTTCGTCAAGGCTTGCCCTCCGGGAAGAAGCTAAAGCCCTGGTTACAGGAGACAGCCTCGGACAGGTTGCCAGCCAAACCCTGGCAAACCTGAAAGTTGAAGACCAGGCTTCCCCTCTGCCAGTCTTAAGGCCTCTACTCGGCTTGAACAAGGAGGAAATCGTAGAGTTGGCTAGGAAAATCGGAACCTACCAGATTTCCACTTCAACCCAGTCAACCTGCAAGGCTGCACCCGGGAAGCCTTCAACCCAGGCAAGGCTTGAAGCCGTGCAGGCTGAAGAGGCTAAACTGCCCTTGGAGGAAATGGTTTCGAAAGCCCTGTCCGGGAGGAAAATAGAGGTTTGAAGCAGTCCTTCCGCGTTATACCCGTGCTGGATGTTAAAGGAGGCCTAGCAGTTCACGCCATAGCTGGAAAGAGGGAGGAATACCAGCCGGTCAAGTCGTGGCTTCATCCAGCCCCCGACCCTGTCAGCTTATCTAAAGCCTTCGAGGCAGCTTACGGCTTCAAAGAACTGTACCTAGCAGACTTAGACGCCATCACGGGGAAGGCTTCTTTAAACTTAAGCCTCCTATCCGAAATCTCCAGTATAACAAGCCTACGCCTGATGGTTGACGGAGGCTTCAGAAGGCTGGAGGACGCGGAATCCACCCTTAAAGCCGGGGCTTCAAAAGCTGTTTTCGGAACTGAAACTCTTCCAAGCTTAAGCCTTCTCAAGGAAGCCCTGGAGCGTTTCAGCCCCAGCAAGGTAACCGTAAGCCTGGACCTTTCAGAGGGGAGAATTATAGGTTTAAGCCGGCCTTTCAAGGGCTTGAAGCCTTGGGAGGCTGCTGGAAGACTTAGCAGGCTGGGAGTGGAAGAGCTGATAGTCTTAGACCTTTCAAGGGTTGGGGTTGAGAGGGGAATAGACCTGAAGCTTACAGGAAGCATTGTTAAGGCCTTCAACGGCGAAGTTCTCGTAGGAGGAGGAGTCAGAGGCTTAGAAGACCTGGAAGACCTAGCCGAACTGGGGGCTGCAGGAGCCCTAGTAGCCACGGTCCTCCACAAAGGCAGAATAAAACCTGAAGAGCTTCTCGAGAAAAGGTTTCAGGCGTAGGGAGGGCTTCCACGCTTAACACGCAATCTTTTATAAAAATTAAGCCATAAAAGTCATTGGGATTTCCTTGAAGGCTGCCATCCGACGGCTGGCCTGATGGTGAAGGGTTAGGTCATGGTTGAAGTTTGGATACCTTACGGGGAAACAGAGGTCTGCGCCAACATTCCCGCTGAAAACTATCTTGGAGTTGTGGAGCCACGGGAGCTTTCTCCCTCTCCAAGCCCTGAAACGCTGGTTTCGAAAGCCTTCGAGTCGCCTCTAGACGGCTTAAGGCTTAGCAGCCTGGTTAAGGCTGGGGGGAGAGCTGTAATCCTCGTAGACGAGTACGCTTCCTCCCTGCCGCTCCGCCTCCTAGCAACTGAAATCCTGAAGGAGCTGGAGGCAGGAGGCATCTCTCGGGATAAAACCGCCTTCCTCTTCGGCAGAGGCTTAGAGGCAGCCTATAACCCGGAGGAAGCCTTAGAGCTGCTTGGCGAAACCTGTGAAGGCTGCAGGGTTGGCGTCCACAATCCCAGAGACGAAAACCTGGAAACCGTTGAGGTGGGCTCAACAGGACGCAGGGTTAAGGTCTTCCTCAGAAAAGATGTGGTTGAAGCCGAAGTCAAAATCCTAGTCGGAAAGGTTTCACCTCACCCCTACGCGGGGTACAGCGGGCTGGGGCAGACACTGCTTTCAGCCGCTGGAAGCCTCCGCACCCTAAGCCGAAACTACATGCTCTATGGAAGCTTGGAGGCTAGGGCTGGAAGGCTTGGGGGGAACCCCCTCTACTCCGAGCTTCTAGAGGCAGCCAGGATGGCTGGTCTCACCTACGCCGTCCACGTGGTATGCAGCTGGGATGGAGTTCCCCTAAAGGCCTTCGCAGGGAAACCTGAGGAAACCTTCAGGGCGGCTGTAGGCTTCTTCGAGGAAAACTTTTCCTCAACCTTTGAGGGCAAGGTTAGGGTGGCAGTGGTTTCCCCTGGAGGTAAACCCTACGACTCAACTTTTGACGGCGCCCAGCAGGCCTTGGAAAGGGTGATAGACCTAGTTGAGGAAGGTGGAAGCATCGTTCTGGCTGCTGAATGCTCAGGGGAAAGGTTGAGCTCCAACTTCCTCCTGTGGCTTACCGAGGCGAAAAACGCTGAGAAGGCTGAAAGAATCTTCAAGGAGCGCTCTGAATTCGGCTTCCACAAGATTTTAAGGCTTAGAAGGCTTCAGTCCAAGTTCAGGGTTTACCTGGTTTCAGGACTCCCCGAAACCATAGCCTCAGAGCTTTTAGGGTTTAAAACCGCCAGAAACCTTGACGACGCCATGAGGCTTGCCCTGAGGGGCATAGGCAAAGGAAGCGTGGTAGCCCTTCCATCAGCCCTGAAAACCCTCCTAAAAGTTAAGGCTTAGCCTACCACAGGATTACTGCGCTTAAGGCTAGAATCAGGTAGGCTGAGACGCCCAGAGCCTTCCTGCTTTTCGAAAGAGGTGTAATGTCGTCTAGGGGGCCCATGTGTTTTCTGCCCATGAAGAAGAGGATTATCAAGCCGAAAAACCAGAAGCCTGTGACGAAGGCTATGATTACCCCTACGAAAGAGGCGATCATGTGTCCTTTCTCCCCGAACATGGCTCTGGCTATGTGGCCTCCGTCCAGCTGCCATGCTGGAAGCAGGTTTAAATAGGTAACGATGAAGCCTATCCAGGCTGCAAGCCCTAAGGGCGGAGTAAGCATAATCTTGCCTTCAACCTCAGGTATTATTGCTCCAGCAAGCAGCTCCCACGCCAGCGACGATGGAAGATTTATCATTTGAACGCCTTGGGCTTCAAGCTGGGCTATGATGGAAGGGCTGACGGCTTTAGCCATCTCCAGCGAAACAGCGGCTACGACTAAGGTGACTATGAAGCCTATTATAGGCCCGCTGAATCCCAGGTCGAAAAGCTGGTCTCTGTTGGTTGGAGGCTCCTTCTGCATGATCACGGCGCCCAGGGTTCCGAAGCCTATGGGGAAGGGTGGGCCTGGAATGAAGTAGGGGGATGTGGACTCGATGCCTCTGAGGGCTGCAGCCGTCTTATGTCCGAGTTCATGAAGCCCGACGATGGCGAGAAGCCCTATGGTGAAGAAGGCTGCATGGAGGAAAATGCTTTCTTGGAAGAGAAGGTTCCAAACGGTCGAGTTGAAGTATCCGCTTATGAAAATGGTTACGCAGGTTACCAAGAAAAGGATTAGCGGGATTCTGCTGGGCTTCTTGGATGGAGCGGGCTTCGACAGGATTCTTATAACTGCTTCACCCAATATCCCCCTCCTTAAAACAGGGATAAACCCGTAGGGTTTAAGCTTGGATACAAGCCTCTCAAAGTTTTCCTTGTGCTGGGGTGGAAGCCTAACTATGAAATAGGGTAAGCCGAACTCGTAGACCACCGACTCAACGGGGAACTCCGACTCTATTATGGTCTGAAGCTCTGAAAGGCTTAAAATTCTGGTTTCCTCGCTGTAAATCGCCATCGTTCACCAGCCAGCCGGAGGAAGCTTCTAAGGCTAATGAAGACTTAAAGTAATTAAAGAGTAGCGTTAACTAAAAACTATTATTTCAAGTATGAGCCTAACTTGAAGTGGTGTACACGGCGTAATGGGTGCTGGCCAAGCCTACCATATTAGAAGCTTCAGAGAGGCAGACCTTGAAAAAGTGATGGAGATAAACAGGAAATGCCTCCCTGAAAACTACTCTTCCTTCTTCTTTCTTGAAATCCACCGTTCCAACCCAGAGGCTTTCCTAGTGGCTGAGGCTGAAGGAAAAGTGGTAGGCTACGTCATGTGCAGGGTTGAGCATGGGCTTTCAGGCCTTTTAAAGTTTAAGCTCACAAGGAAGGGACACGTGGTCTCCATAGCGGTTTTACCTGAACACAGGCTTAAAGGGCTTGCAACCCTCCTCATGGTTAAAGCCATGGAAAACCTCTACGATAAATACGCCTGCCACGAGGTATACCTAGAGGTCAGAGTGAGCAACGACCCCGCCATAAAACTCTACCGGAAACTGGGCTTCAAGGAAAACAAGACCATCCCCCACTACTACATCGACGGCGAAGACGCTTTCCTAATGGTTAGGAAGCTGCCTCTGGAAAGCTGGGAAGCCGTTCAGCTTAAGAAGCCTTCCTAAGCAAGCCGGGGAAAGGCTTGGAGACCGCTGGCTTCTCCTTCAAGGTCAAAGCTTCAGGGGTTTCCCATTCCGCATGACAGGGTTTCCATCGGCCAGAAGCACGCCTTCCCCCATGTCCTTTATCATGTCAAGGTGGCTTGAAGCCTTGTTCCGGCCGTGGTAGGCGCCTGTGTTGCTTCCTATGGCTATGTGGACGGTTCCATAAATCTTCTCGTCAACTATGATGCTTCCTCCAGTATACTGGGCGCCGGGGTTGCAGCCTATCCCAAGCTCTGCAATCCGGTCCTTATCCCCCGTGTTAGCCTCGAGGAAGCGTGTGAAAACTTCACGTCCCTCCGAAGCCTCGTACTCGACCACGCGTCCATCTCTGAAGGTCAGCTTAAGCCCAAGTATTCTCCCGAAGCCTGGAATGGCAACCTTCTCAAAGCTTATGGTCCCGTTCGCCGAATCCTCTATGGGCGCTACGAAAACCTCGCCCGTGGGAATGTTAAGTCCTACATCTCCACGTTTAACATCCTCCTCGGAAATATATGCGTCGTCAACTAGGATAGGCCTCCCCTTAATGCTGAAGGTCAGGTTTGTTCCGTCCTCAGCCTTCACGGTCACCTGGTCCACCCCCTCCAAAGCCTGCCTGTAATACTCGCACAGCCTCCTAACCTCGTCGGTGAAGGACTGGCGGATGCTGTCAAAGAATATCCGGCGGAACTTTTCCAGCGGGCACTCGTAGCCTCGGGCAGCCCCTGGAATAGGCCAGCCCACATAGGCCCACCTCACCTTCCGCTC
>QMXU01000030.1 GCA_003662305.1 Candidatus Hecatellales archaeon | reverse complement strand
ACTTCAGCCCTCTTGAGAGGTCTGCCCTTGGTTATGGAGATCTCCCTGATCTCGTCTATGATGGATTTTTTAACTTCCCCAGCCACCTCTACGCCGCGTAGCAGATGGTCTACCAGGTCGCCTGTCTGCATGGCTCCGAACTCGAACTCTCTTTCAAGTCCGTACCTCGCCCAGTTTATGGTTTCATAGGTGGAGGGGT
Organism: Candidatus Hecatellales archaeon; assembly: GCA_003662305.1. GTDB lineage: Archaea > Thermoproteota > Bathyarchaeia > Hecatellales > Hecatellaceae > B25. The sequence continues at coordinate 9,353 of QMXU01000030.1, read as the reverse complement.
CCTTCAGAACAGCCTTCTGGTGGATTCCAGCCTTATGGATTCTGGCGAACTTGCCTAGGATGGGGAAGGTTGGCGGTATGACAACGCCTGAGGCTGCAGCCACATAGCGGTAGAGGCGTGGTATCCCCTGAAAGTTCACTCCTGTTTCAACCCCGTAGAAGGTTTCAAGGTCGTCTGCCAGCGTTGCCAGGTCGGCTATGCCGCATCTTTCACCTATCCCCATAACCGTTACGTGAACTCCTGTAGCCCCGTTTTGAAGTCCTGCTATGCTGTTGGCTATAGCCAGCCCTCTATCATTATGGCAGTGAACGTCCACAGCCACCTTCACGTTGGAGGTTAAAGCCCTGATGGTTTCTCCGAAGCCTCCAGGCTCAGCCTGCCCCTTGGTGTCAGGTATTCTAACAACGTCCACTCCCGCCTCCTCGGCTACCCTTGAAACCTCTATGAGCCTCTCCAAGGGCACGCTGGTGGCGTCTTCCAGCGTGTACTGAACCATCTGGAAGCCCAGGTCACGCTTGGCAAACTCTATGGATTCCCCTATCATCTGCAGGGCTTTCTCATAGGAGATTTTCCCTCCAAACTTGGCTTGGAGGTGCTTGTCTGAGGGAGCCATAAAGACCACTATGCCCCCGGTCTCACATTGGTGGGCGATTTCCACGTCTTCCTTAAGCGTTCTGCAGTGTGCCAGCAGTTTACCAAGCTCGTAGCCTTTCTCCTTAAAGTATTTCACCACGGCTTCCACGCCTTCCCGGTATTTGGGGCTGTAGGGCTGTCCCACCTCTATCAGCCCTTTCCCCCCGAGAACCTGGTATAGCATTTCGGCTATGATGCATTTCTCGTCCGGCCTAAAGTATACGCTGGGGGCTTGCTCTCCCTCCCTAAGTGTGGTGTCCAGAATCCTGTTCAGCACGATTCTACTTTCAGCCATCGCCTTTTCTCCCGCCAGTGCTGAGAGTTATGGAAAATATCAGTTGAGGCTAATAAATTCTTTCCCAGACCAGCCTGTTAAAACTTTAACCCCGCCCTCAGCCAGCAGCACAGTGTCTTCAACTCTAACACCGAATCTCCCTGGCAGGTAGATTCCAGGCTCAAGGGTGAAGGTTGAACCCACCTTCAAAAGGTCTCGGCTGCCTGGAGAAAGCCGGGGAGCCTCATGCACTTCCAATCCAACTCCATGCCCTAAACCGTGGGTGAAGAATCCTCCGAACCCCCGCTCCTGAATAACCTTCCTGGCAAGCATGTCCGCCTCAAAACCCCTCATCCCAGGCTTAACCCCTTCAACCGCAGCCTTGTAGGCTTTTGAAACAGCCTTGTAGGCTTTTGAAACAGCAGGTTTAACCTTTCCAACCATGAAGGTTCTCGTAGCGTCCACGCAGTATCCTGAAAACTTCGCTCCTAAATCCACAACCACCACATCCCTCTCCCTAATCCTCCTCGCCGTAGGAGACCCGTGAGGGTAGGCAGACCTAGAACCTGAAGCCACAAGCGTGGGGAAAGCGTAGAAGTCTGAGCCTCCAATCCTTAAGGCGTATTCGGCGGCTGCTGCAACCTCCCGCTCCCGTACTCCGGGCTTTAAAACCTGGAGAACAGCGTCGAATCCTCTTCTAAGGATTCTGGCAGCCTTCCTCAACACCTCCAGCTCACCTTCATCCTTAACCATTCTAAGCTTCTCAGGGATTTCAGGGTGAGGCTTAAGGCTTAAACCTTTAACCTTAAGCTTTGAAACCCTGGCATAGGAAGCATCGTCAAAGCCTAAGACTTTGAAGCCTTTAAGGCGGCTTCTAAGCCTCTTCAAAGCCTCATCTCCAACCTTGAAAACCTCCATTTCCAGTTTTATCCTGGTTTGGCGTTGAGCCTGGTAGGCTCCCATTTCAGGTATGAAGAGGGTGGGCGTATTGTCCGGGGTTACCAGCAGTCCTAGGGCTAATTCGCCGGCTTGCGGGCTTCCGGTGAAATATTGTATGTTCGCCTGGTGCAGGCAGAGGTATGCTTCAAGTTTGAGGTTTTCAAGCTCTTCTTTAAGTTTTCTAAGTCTTTCGGCTAGGAAGCGGCTTTCCAAGGGCTTTTTCCTCCAAGTTAGCTTCGGGATGACCCCTCCGTCTTTCGAATTTCATGCATAAATATAATGTTTGATTGATGTATACTTACCAAGAATTAGGATATTAACCTTTAATTTAACAATTAAGCTATTATCTTTTGTCATGGTTCTCATCAAACGGCTGGAGCTTTCAGGCTTCAAAACTTTCGCACGTAAGACAGTGTTAACCTTCGATAAAGGGCTGAACGTTATCGTCGGCCCTAACGGTTCAGGTAAAAGCAACATCGTCGACGCCATACAGTTCGTTCTAGGCGAAAGAAGCACAAGGTCGCTGAGGGTGAAAAGCTTCCCAGACCTGCTTTTCAGCGGGAACAGCGACTACCAGAAGGCGAGGAAGGCTACGGTAACCATCCACATAGACAACGTGGACAGGAAGATTCCCATAGACTCTGACGACGTGGTTATAACCAGAAGCGTTTCTCCTGACGGCTCCAGCACTCTCAAAGTAAACGGTATGAAGTATTCGTGGAATGTCCTAGTGGACATGCTTTCCATGGCTTCGCTTACCGGAGGGATGAACATAGTCTTCCAGGGAACCACCATCCGCATCGCTGAAAGCCCCCCGGAGGAGAGGAGGAAGGCTGTAGAGCAAATCATAGGGATAGCCGAATACGACCGGAAGCGTAAAGAAGCCGAAGTAGAGCTTAGAGAAGCCGAAGTCAACATTAAGGTTGCCCGCGGAAAATACGAGGAAGTAAAGTTAAGGGTTACAGAGCTGGAAACAGGGAGAAACATAGTCCTCAGCTACAACTACCTTTCAGACCTCATCAACAGGTTCAAGGCTGTAAGGCTCTCCGTTAAAGCAAAATCGCTCTTCGAAAACCTTGAAGAAGTTCAGTCAGCCATAGAAAACATGGCCTCCCAGATAGGCGAGCTGGAAGGCAGACGAAGCCAGCTTGAAGCTGAAAGACGCCGAGTCCAAGACGAATACGGTGAATACGCTAGGGAAGTCGTGGACAAGGGTGGAGACAGGCTGGTTCACCTTCAAGCCCAGCTTGGAAACCTTAACGCCGTGCTGGCAGTTCGAAAGTCAACGTTATCCTCCATCCGGTCTTCCATCAGAAACCTTGAGGCTAGAAGAGATGAAAAGCGGGCTCAGCTTGAAAGGCTTAAAACCCAGGCTTCGGAAGCAAAGAAGGAGCTTAGAAGGCTGGTTAGAGAAAAAGAGGAGTTGGAGGCCTACCTTTCCGAGAGACAGAAAAAAATAGAGCGTATCAAAGAGAAGATTTCCGATATCAGGCTTAACCTTGACACTAACGCTTCAGCCCTCAGGGAGCTGGAGAAGAAAATTAAAGGGCTTGAGTCGGAGAGGGGAAGGCTCTACCTGAAAATAAGAGGTGAAAAAGAGAGGGAGAACAGCATAATCAGCCAGATAGCCTCCATAGAAGACAAGCGAAAGTCGCTGGAGGAAATCTTCAGCAACCTAGCTCAAAGGCTTGAGAAGCTTAGAGAGTTCAGGCGTAAAGAAGAGAAAAGCCTTGAAGAAACAGTTAACGCGATAGAACGGGTTAAAGAGCAGATGGCACGGGCTGAAGACGAGATTAGAAGGGCTGAAGCCGTAGTTAAGAAGGCTAAGCTGAACGTTACAGCCTTCAAGTCCAAGAAAGACCTGGCTGAAAGAGTTCTCTCCGAGGAGAAGGCTTTAAGCCTGATTGAAAGCCTAGCCTCCATGGGTGCTCTCAGAGGCGTCCACGGAAGGCTTAGAAAGCGTATCAGGATTCCTCCCAGGTACAGGCAGGCGGTTGAGGCTGCAGCGGAAGGATGGCTTCAGGCGCTAGTGGTTGAAAACCTAGATGTCGTTAAGAAGTGTGCTGAAAGTCTCAAGCGGACCAAGATTGGGAGAATCAAGATTATCCCGCTTTCAGAAGCCAGAAACATAAAGCCGGTGTCCAAACCTAAAATTGAAGGACTGGCAGGCTCGCTAGCCTCCCTCGTGGATGCTTCCTCAAAGTTTAAGCCTGCCTTAAACTTCATTTTAGGCGATACTTTTCTTGCCTCCACGGCTGAAGCCGCTTTGAAGGCTTCTAAAGCTGGGTTTAGGGCTGTAACCCTTGAAGGCGAGGTTTTCGAGCCTGGACCCAGGCTTACGGTGGGCTTCTACAGGGAGCCCATAGACCTTTCAGAGGTGGTTCCCAGCGATAAAACCATAGACGCCGTAGGCGAAACCGTTGTAACCTTCGAGAAGCTTCTTGAAAGGCGTAGGGCCGACTTGGAAAGGCTTAGAAAGGAACTGGTCAGACTTGAATCTGAAAGGGTCCGCCATGAGGACAGCCTCAAATTCTTCGACGCAGAAGAGGAAACCATGAAGAATAATCTCTCGAGGAACAGGAGGCTTATATCGGAGGCTAACAGGAAGATTGAGTCTCTGAACAGGAGGCTTGAAAAGTCTAGGGCCTTCATAAACGAGGTTGAAGGCGGAAGGGCAGCCCTGGAAGCCGAGCTTTCAAAGCTTAGAAGCGAGGCTGAAAGGCTTAGGGCGAAGGTTAGACCTGAATACGTGACAGGTCTTGAAAGTGAAAAAGCCCAGCTGGAAGCCGAGGTTGTAGAGTTCTCCAAGAGGCTTAGCGAGGTTGACAACAGGCTTAGGTCTCTGCAGGACACCTTCGAAACCGTTTTCACCCCGAACCTTGTCACGGTTAGAAAGGAGCTGACAGGCCTTGAAAGGGAGCTTAAACGCCAGCTTAAACTTGAAGAGGACACCCTGGCTGAAATATCGGGGATCGACTCCTCCATCAAGCAGCTTATAGCTGAAAGGGACAAGCTTACAGAGCTTATGGCCTCCAGGAGGGAGGAGTACAAGCGTTTCGGAGACACCCTGAAAAAGATAGATGAAGACTACGGGAGGCTCTTAGAGGAAATAAGGAAAATGGAGGGGAAGCTCAGCGAGCTGAAGGAGCGGAGGCTCCGCCTCCAAATAGAGTATGAAGAGTGCCTTAAGGAGCTTAAAGAGCTAGGCTTCGAGAGGCCTTTAAAGCTTTCCACGGTTGAGGTTAAACTCTCAGACATGCTGATGGGAAGGCTTGAAGAGGAAAGGGAAAGGCTTTACAGCCAGCTTAACATGAACGCTCCAGCCCTTTACGAGCCTCAGAAAAGAGACTATAAGGGGCTCTCAGCGAAAATAAACAAGCTTGAAGAGGAGAAAAGCGAGATCCTACGCTTCATAGAGGCTGTGGAAAGGGAGAAGAAGGAAGCCTTCTACGCAGCCCTGGAAAAGCTTAACCAAAGGTTCGCTGAAACCTTTAACGCTATAACCGGTGGAAGAGGCTGGGTTCAGCTTCAAAACCCTGAAGACCCTTTCAGCGGAGGCCTAGACCTCATAGTCGAGTTCCCAGGGAAACCTCCAATGCCTGTTACCGCCCTAAGCGGAGGAGAAAAATCCGTGGTAGCCGTATGCTACATTTTCGCCCTCCAAAGCCTCACCAGAACCTCCCCCTTCTATATTTTCGACGAAGTGGACGCTCATTTAGACCCTGTGAACACTGGAAGGCTGGCTGAGCTGCTGGCAAGAGAGTCTAAGAGGGCTCAAATGATAGTTATCAGCTTCAAGGAGCCCATGGCCTCCAAAGCGGACAGGCTCTTCGGAGTTTACGCTAGGAACGGAGTGTCCTACGTGCACACCCTTCCAGCCAAGGTTGCGGAGGTAAGCAAGGTAAGTTAAAGGAGGTTAAAGGAAGCAGATGAGCAGCGAAAAAAAGCCTTTCTGGCTTAAGCCTCCTTGGCAGGTTCTCTTCGACCTGGCGAGGCTCAGCAAGGTGAGACCATGGGACCTAAACATAGCGACGCTGCTTTCAAGCTTCCTCAAGGAAATGAAGCAGATGGGCTACGTAGACTTCAACGCTTCAGGCACAGCCCTCCTGTCCTCCAGCATAGTTCTAAGGCTTCAGTCCGAAAGGATTTTCGAGGCTGAAATGGAAGAGGAGAAGAAAGGCTTTGAACGCATCTTCGACTATGTCCCCCCGCCACTTCAGCTCCCCTTCCGCTTCGAGCTGACCATAACAGGGCTTGAAGACATACTTGCCGTTTTAGACGAGGTTTTGAAGGCTGAGAAGGCTGGAGCCCTAGTGAAGGTTAAACGGGTGGAGCCTCCCCCGGGAGACCTCTTCACCGAATACGATAAAATGGTTCTCCAATGGGAGCAGCAGCTGGAAACCTTCTACGACAAGCTTAAGGCAAGCATCCCGGAAGGCGAAATCCTCTTTTCAAAGCTTGCTGGAGGCCTACCATGGAAGGAGATTGTTAAAATATTCCTCATGCTAATCTTCATGGCTTCCAAGGGGCTTGTAGAACTCTACCAGGCAGAAGAGTTCTCAGACATCAAAATAGTTTTGAAGTCTAAAGCCGTGGAGGGTGAAAGCAGGCTTGAAACCTGAAAACCCGGCAGCCGGACAGCCTGAAAAAACTGGAGCCCCTGCAAAGGCTGAGAAGCCTAAGAAGGTTGTAAACGAGAGGGAGGCCAGAAGGCTTATAGAGGCCGCCCTTTACGCTTCAGGATACCCGCTTGAACCTAAAACCCTCTGCTCCATAACAGGCATAACCTCGAAGCGTCTGGTCTCGGAGATAGCGAGAGGTCTCGCTGAAAGCTACAGGGTTAAAGGTGGAGCCCTCGAAATCGTTGAGCTGGAAGACGGGAGATTCGTCATGCAGCTTAAGTCCCGGTACGTCAAGAAGATTAGAAGGCTGACCTTGAAGCCGCTGCTGACGGAGGGCCCCCTGAAAACCCTGTCCTACATAGCCTACAGGCAGCCTGTCCCGCAGGCGAAGGTTGTAGGCGTCAGAGGCCCCCAAGCCTACCAGCATATAGCCCGCCTCCTAGAAATGGGCCTCGTGGAAAGGGAGAAGCTAGGCAAGACAAGCATTCTGAGAACCACGAAGATTTTCGCGGACTACTTCAACCTAAGCCGCGATTTAAGGCTTATGCGGAGGCAGCTGGAAAAACTCTTCGAAGAGAAAGGCTGGAAGCCGGGTGAAGAGGAAACCCCGCCTATGAGCCAAGCTGGGCAGAAGCTTCCAGCAGAGGTTAAAACCGCTCCTCAGCCAGCCTGAAAAAGGAAAAAATTATTTTTGTGGGCAGGCTATGTAGCCTTAAGCATCCTCTGCCGGAGTGTGAGGTTTTCTGCCTCTAATAGACGGGTTTGGAAGGCCTGTAACCCAGCTTAGGATATCTCTAACTGAACGCTGCAACCTCCAGTGCATATACTGCCATAGGGAAGGCTACGGGGCCTCCTCCACCCGAGAGCTAAGCCCAATCCAAATTCAAAGGCTTGTTGAAACCGCAGCAGAGCTTGGGATGAGGAAGGTTAAGCTTACAGGCGGAGAACCCCTCTTAAGGTCTGACCTAGCTGAAATCGTAGGGAGAATCTCCAAGGTTAAAGGCATAGTTGAAGTTTCACTTACCACCAACGGGATTCTGCTCTCCGAAGCCGCGTGGAAGCTTAAGGAGGCAGGCCTCGCCAGGGTGAACGTGAACCTTCCATCCCTCAGGGGAGAAGTCTACAAGGATGTAACCGGAAGCCCCCTGCTAGGCAACGTTCTAGAAGGCATAGCGGAAGCTGAAAAAGCCGGGCTAACACCTGTAAAGCTCAACATGGTTGTCTTGAAGGGGTTAAACGAACAGGACGTATGGTCTGCCATGAAGTTTATAGAGGGAAGAAATCTTGTCCTCCAGCTTATCGAGCTGGAGAAAATAGGTGCTGGAAGCGAAATATACGGCCGCTACTATTCAAGCCTGAACCCGGTGGAGGAGAAGCTTGAAGCTGAAGCATGCAGGGTTGAGGTCAGGCCTCTCCACAACCGGAAAATCTACTATCTAAAGGATGGCAGGGTTAAGGTTGAGCTTGTACGCCCCTTCCATAACTCAGAGTTCTGCGCCAACTGCAAGCGGCTTCGCGTGACAGCGGATGGAAAGCTTAAACCCTGCCTTATGCGTAACGACAACCTTGTAGACGTGGCCCCCCTCCTTCTGCACAACCCGTTTTCCCGGAGGAATGTGGAGGAAGCCTTGAGGAGGGCAGTAGCCCTAAGGGAGCCCTTCTACCCCCGGCGGGCGCGTCAGACGTAAAAGGCTTGGAAGCCTATTTTTAAGTGAACAGGGAGTATTCGCTTTTAGAGGTCGCAGGCTTATGACGGGTAAACCGGGCATGGTGGACATTTCAGGCAAGCCCGCTGTTCTACGGGAGGCCGTGGCTGAAGGCTTTATCAGGCTTAAGCCTGAAACCGTGAAGCGGGTGAGGGAAGGACTCATCGCGAAGGGTGACCCCTTAAACGTCGCCACGGTTATGGCAACCCTGGCAGCCAAGGAAACCCCTAAAATCGTAGCCCTCTGCCATCCTATACCTGTAACCAGCGTGAAGGTCGACTATCAGTTCCCAGACGATTCCACCATCAAGGTTTCAGCGGAGGTTAAAGCCTACGCTCAGACAGGAGTTGAAATGGAAGCCTTAACCGCCGTATCCGTAGCGTTGCTAAACATATGGGATATGGCTAAACCCTACGAGAAAGATGAGGAAGGCCAGTATCCCCACACCCAAATCGCCAGCATACGCGTGGTCAAGAAAGTTAAGAAGGTTAAACATAAACCGTGAAGGTGGAAGCCTTGAGCGAAACCTCCCTGAAACATAAGGCGGAAGCCCCAGGCCAGCTTAGGTTCGCCCTCATAACGGTAAGCACATCTAAGGCGAAGGAAGCTAAGGCTGGAAAGCCCCCTGAAGACCCCAGCGGAAGCTTGGCAGCAAAGCTTGTGGAGGAAGCAGGCCACAAGGTTGCCTACCGCCAGGTTATCCCCGACGATTCAGCCCAGATAGTGGGGCTTGTTAAAGGACTGCTGTCCTCCCACGACTTTGATGTGGTGGTCACTATGGGGGGCACAGGAGTCTCCCAAAGCGACGTAACCATCGAGTCCGTGGAAAGGCTGCTGGAGAAAAGGCTTCCAGGCTTCGGAGAGCTACTGCGCCTTTTAAGCTTCCAGAAGATAGGCTCTGCAGCCATGCTGACCCGGGCTCTCGCAGGAGTCGGCAGGGGGAAGGCTGTGTTCTGCCTTCCAGGTTCACCCAACGCGGTGGAACTGGCCTTCAGGGAGCTTATAATCCCGGAAGCCGGCCACGTGGTTAAGCATGCCAGGGAGCGTTAAGACGCAGCCTTTAAGGGTGGCAGCCTCTTGCAGTCCCTAAGGCTTCCTACGCGATACGCGGTAAAGGTTTACTATGATGGGAGAGGATACTATGGTTTCCAGCCTCAGAAAGGGCTGCCAACCGTGGGT
>QMXU01000029.1 GCA_003662305.1 Candidatus Hecatellales archaeon | reverse complement strand
TGAGGGGTACATGCACCTGAACCAGCGGTACGACATATGGTGCAGGATTAGCAAGAAAGCCTATAACAAAGGTTTAAACTCCTTCAAGTGGATAGGCTTAGCCCTAGCCAAACTGTACAAGGCTGAAATGCCTTTCATAGAAAAAATCCAGATAACTTTCTACACGGACCCTGAAAAGGTTAAAGAAATCTACGAGCAAGCTCTCAAGGTTTACGAGGCAAGGGATGCCAGGGCCAGAGGCATGAGAGACGAAGATGTAGACACCTTCTACAGCTGCGTTCTCTGCCAGTCCTTCGCCCCCCAGCATGTGTGCATAATCACGCCTCAGCGGGTTTCCCTCTGCGGGGCGATAAACTGGTTTGACGCTAGGGCTGCAGCGAGGGTAGACCCTAAGGGACCCATCATACCGGTTGAAAAAGGAGAATGCTTGGACTCCATAAGAGGCGAATACACAGGTGCAAACGAGATTGTGGAGAAACGGTCGCTGGGGGCAAACAAGCGTTTCTGGCTTTACAGCGCCTTCGGCTTCCCCCATACCTCGTGCGGATGCTTCGAAACCATCCTGTTCTATATTCCAGAGGTCGACGGCTTCGGATGTGTTGACAGAGGATTTAAAACTCCTACCGTGAACGGGCTGCCCTTCTCGAGCATGGCAACTCAGGTTGGAGGAGGAATCCAGACGGAAGGCTTCCTCGGCATTGGAATGGAATACTACCGTTCTCCAAAGTTCATGCAGGCTGACGGAGGCTGGAACAGGGTTGTATGGATTGCTTCAACCCTAAGGGCAAGAATAGAAGACGCGATACCAGCGCACCTTAAAGACAAAATCGCAACCGAAAAGGAGGCTTCAGACATAGAATCGCTGAAAAAATTCCTGGTTGAAAGAGGGCATCCGCTGGCCAAAAAGATTGAGGAAATGGAGGCTGTCAAGGTAGAGGAGGAAAAGCCGGCTGAAGCAGCGCCAGCCGCCATGCCGGGAGTCGCATTGCAAGGAATCACGCTTCCCGCTGGAGGTGCAGGCGGAGGAGGAATGCGTATCACCCTTAAGGGAGCCAAAGTCAAGATCGGACAGCTGATAATTAAAAAGGATTAAATTATGGAGGTTGCCCAGGTTGACGGAAGAAGAGAAAAAGAAGAAAGAGGAAGGAGTTTCAAGCGTTCGCGGCATAGGAGTTGCGGAGCTTTTAGCCCTCCTCGACAAGGCTAAGGCGGTTGAGCTTAAAGACATTGAAATAGTTGCTGAGGAGTTAACCTTCGAGCTTCTCCCAGTAGTCTTGCAGGCTGCTCAGCCCAGCGTGCCGCCAGCTGCTCCTGAAGCCACTGCGGTGCCAGCCCTCGAGGAAAAGCCCCTGCAGCTTGAAGAGGTGGAATTTAAGCCTCCAGCTCAAACCTATGCCGCCCAGATTGCCGAGGTTCAGATTGGAGCTACAAGCAGGGAAGGAGGAACCAGAAGCAGGGTTATAAAGATTGGAGGCGAGAAGTGCCCTGCCTTTTACAGGTTTGAGCAGCCTACCCCTTGGCGTCCGGTGGTAGCCTTAGACGTTTTCGGGGTGGATGTGCTGCCTCCTCTTCCGAAAACCATCAAGCAGTGGTATGTGGACGTGCTGGAGGACAGAGCTGCCTGGGCCGAGAAATGCGTGAAGGAGTATGGCGCTGACCTAGTGACCTTCCACCTCATCAGCACAGACCCCTCGCTTCCAAACAGCACCCCGGCGCCGGAGGCAGCTAAGTTCATCGACCAGATGGCGGATAAGATTTCGGATCCCTTCATGATTGGAAGTGCAGGAGACCCCGTTAAAGACTTGGAAGTGCTTAAAGAGGTTGCCAAGGTTGTGAAAGGCGAAAGGATTGTTTTCGCCTCGGTAACCTTGGACATGGACCTAGAGGTTTCGGCTAAGGTGATAGCAGAAAACAACTTGGACCTGATCGCCTTAGCCTTCTTGGACATAAACCAAGTTAAGGAGCTTAACAGCAAGCTTATGGACTTCGGAGTCCCAAAGAATAACCTTATAACCGACCCTTCAACCGGAGGGCTTGGGTACGGTCTTGAATACAGCTTCAGCATGATGGAGCGGATGAGGCTGGCTGGGCTTAAAGGAGATCCGTCAATGCAGATTCCGATTTCTTGTGCTGCAACCAATGCTTGGGCTGCTAGGGAGGCTTGGGCTAAAATCGCAGAGTGGGGGCCTAGGGAGTACAGAGGCCCGCTGTGGGAGGCTGCAACAGGGCTTGCGGGAATGCTGGCCGGTGCAGACCTGCTAATGATGATGCATCCTCTGGCAGCTAAAATCGTGAAGCAGGCGGCTGAGGTTCTCTCAAAGCACAAGCTGAAAGAGGACTGGAAGGAGATTCCCTACGAAAACTGGGTTACAATGAAAATATGAGGGGTGAAATGGGTTATGCCTAAGATTCTCCGTCCGATGGATGTCTACAAGCATCTGCCCGGGACGAACTGTGGCAAATGCGGTGAAACAAACTGTATGTCCTTTGCAACCAAGCTTATCGAGCGCCAGGTAAGCATTGAGCAGTGCCCAGAAATATTCGAGCCGAAATACAAGGATAAGCTGGAAGCCATGCTGGAGGTTCTCAGAGCCCCGGTGAAGGAGGTAACCATAGGAACCGGGGAGAGAGCTGTAACCATCGGAGGAAAAGTATGCGTATACAGGCACGAGCTAACATGGTATCATCCAACAGCCATAGCCATAGACGTGCACGACGAAATGGCTGAAGACGAGCTTCTGAAAAGAGTGGAGCAGGTTGAAAACTTCGTTTTCGAGAGAATCGGTATGCAGCTTAAACTTGACATGGTGGCTCTCAGATGCGTTTCAGGCAGCCCTGAAAAATTCGCTAAAGCCGCAGACCTAATAGCCAAGAAAAGCAAGCTCCCTATGATCCTGTGCACCTTCGACCAGAACGTTATGGAGGAAGCCTTAATCGCGGTTGGAGACAAGAAGCCCCTCATCTACGCGGCTAACGAGAAAAACTGGAAGGAATACGCTAAACTGGCTTCCAAGTATCAGTGTCCCCTAACGGTTTCCGCCCCTAGAAACCCTTCGATGCTTAAGTCTCTATGCCGCTCCCTAAGGAACTACGGCTTGGACGACCTAGTTTTAGACCCTGGAACCTTCCTTGTAGGCGACGGCTTCAACGAAACTTTAAACACGTTTACGATGCTCAGGGTTAGCGCGATAGAAAAGGAGGACAAGGATGTAGGCTATCCTCTAATGGCGATTCCAGCGGCAATTTGGTCTCTAACCAAGGAGGAGGATGAGGCCACAGTTAAAATGCAGGAAGCCTACATGTCCTGTGCTCTAATGTCAAGGTATGCCGACCTCCTAATCCTCCACAGCCCGGACATATGGGTTTTACTTCCAGTTCTCACGTGGAGGCAGAACCTTTACACAGACCCGAGGGTGCCTCTATCCGTCAAGCCAACCCTCTACCCGATTAAGGAGCCAACCGGAGAGTCTCCCATGTTCGTCACGTGCAACTCGGCGCTAACCTACTTCCTAATCCGGAACGACGTTGAGTCAAGCGGAAACGGCTGGATTGTATGCGTGGACACTGGTGGGATAAGCCTTCAGTCTTCAGTTGCTGGTAAACGGTTCACAGCCGACATGGTGGCTGAGGCCCTAAAGGAGTCAGGAGCCCTGGAAAAGGTTAAACATAAAACCGTGGTTATTCCAGGCTACGCTGCGAGGATAAGCGGAGAGCTTGAAGACATGCTTAAGGGCTGGAGGGTTTTCGTCGGACCTAGGGACTCCTCCGGCATACCAAGCTTCATAGAAAAAGTTTGGAAGCCTGAGATAGCAGGCAAGTAAGCCTTTTAGCCTTCTCTTTTCTTTTTCCTTTTGGAGGCTTGCTTATGAGCCAGGAAGGCATAGTGATTTCTGTCAGCGGTAAAGGGGGAGTTGGAAAGTCAACAGTTACCGCCCTCCTGCTTAAAGTCATGGTGGACGCTGGCAAAAGCTCTATTCTCGCTGTTGACGCTGACCCAGACTCGAACCTCGCCGACATCCTAGGCGTGAAAGCCCATAAAACCGTGGCGATGGTTGCCAGCAAGCTTAAACAAGACATCGCCGCAGGCAGGTTCCCCCCAGACTTCTCCAAGCGTGACTACTTTGAAACGAAGATTTTCGAGATTCTCTGCGAGGAAGCAGGCTTCGACCTGCTGGTTATGGGCAGAGGTGAGGGGGAAGGATGCTACTGTGCAGTGAACGACCTTTTAACCTCGATTTTAGACACGCTTTCAAAAAACTATTCCGTAACCATCATGGACATGGAGGCAGGCCTTGAACACCTAAGCAGGAGAACCGACAGGGATGTAGACGTGATGATAGTGGTGGTGGACAGAAGCAGGCTTGGCTACCTGACAGCCAAGAGAATTAAAGAGTTGGCCAGAGAGGTTCACATAGACTTCAAACGCATACTGGCCGTTGGAAACAACGTTGAACCGGAATTTGAAGAGACAGTAAGAAAACGGGTTGTAGAAGCAGGCCTCGAGTTCGCAGGCTTCATACCGTCAGACCCCAACATAGCCTCCTACGACTTGGAAGGGAAATCGCTGCTGGAGCTCTCCGGAGACAGTCCGGCTGTTAAGGCTGCAAAAGAAATAGCTGAAAAACTGGGGTTAATATAAAAGGGGGTTAAGGTTTCTCCCTGTTTTTCTCTTCGACAACTATCTTTATGGTGTGGGTTGCACAGGATATGCATGGGTCGTAGGCTCTGGTTAGAACTTCCATCCTCCAGAAGGTTTCCTCTCTTCCCTCTCCAAGTATGCTCTGAAGGGAGTTTTCAGCTATCACCGTTAGGTCCTGCTCTATGGACGGCGCGTTGAAGGCTGTCGGCGTTATAACGTTCGCCAGCCTGATTATCCCCTGCGCATCCGTCTTGTAGTGGTGTACAAGCACGCCTCTAGGAGCTTCAACCACTCCCACGCCTTCGCCAGCCTTCTCCTTAACCTCCGTTCTTATAGGCCCCCTGGTAAACCTGGCCTCCTCGAGCATGCGTTTGGAGGCTTCCACCGCGTAGGCAAGCTCAACGAACCTGGCTGCGTTGTAAGCCATCATGTTGGAGGGGACCTTCCCGAAGAACTTGTAGTAGCGTTCCGCAAGTTTAGATGATAGGTCTCCCTTCATCCTGTCGGCTACGGCAAGCCTTGCCAGCGGTCCAACCCTGTGAACGCCTTCCGGGAACCCTACCTTTCTAAGGTAGGGAAGCTTAACATGCGAGTGCGGTGAAACCCTTTCAGCCACGTACTCCAAGTATTCTGAAGCCTTAAACTCGTAGACACTACCGCCTTTCAAGTCTACAACCCTAAGGTTTCCGTCGTAGAGTTCGTGGGCTCCGTCCTTCACAAGCCCCATACAATACTTCGCCTTTATGGGGTAGTCTACGAGTTCAGCCTTCTTCTCGGCAGTATCCATGAACCAGTCAGCCATCTCTTCCACGCTTGCCATGGCTGTGGAGGCCAAGCCTAAAAGCTTCTCTCTTTCCTCCTCATCGATGCTCCTAGACATTCCTCCGGGGACAGCTGTAACAACATGTACACGTTTTCCTCCCAGCACTTCCGTAAGCACAAGCCCGTAGTCGTAGATGTTTAATGCATGCTTCAGGAGCTTAGGGTCTTTTTCTCCCAAGCCTAGGATATGCCTTTTCTCAGGCGGCAGGTCTAAGAAGTCTGGAATCGCCAGGAAAGCCAGGTGTAGCGTGTGGCTTGTAACGTACCCAGCCAGGTTTAAGAGTTCCCTGAGCTCCCAGGCTGCCTCTGGAACCTGGACTTCCCACGCTGCCTCTACCGCTTTGATGGAGGCAAGATGGTGGGCTACGAAGCATATCCCGCAGATACGCTCCGAAATTCGGGGTGCATCCTCAGCGGGTTTCCCCTGCAGAAACTTCTCGAAGAACCTTGGTGACTCCACGATGTTCAGTTCCACCTCGCTCAGCTTTCCATCCTCAACCCTTATAATCACGTTTCCATGGCCTTCAACCCTTGTTAAGGGCGTAATCTTAAATTCCTGTCCCATCGTTTCCACCTCCATCCCTACGCTTTACCCTTCGCTTTCCTAGTCATCTTGTAGAGAATCGAAGAGGCGAAGGTGTACCGGTAAATCATCCCTGAAAGGGTTTCGATTTTAAGCCTTGGAAACTTCTCTTTGGCTAAGCCTATAAGCCCGTCAAGCATCGCCAAGCCTTGATCCCAGGTTTGCTCCGCCGGCCCGTAGCAGCCGTCGCAGGTAACCCCCGCCCGGACGCAGGCAGCCTTGCATCCGGCTCTCGTAACGGGTCCCATGCAGATGTATCCCTGCTCTAGAAGGCATTTGTCAGGGTCCGGTGTTCCCTCATGTAGCCTCCTAATGGCTTCAGGCTTCTCCCCTGTTTTCTTCCGTGGGCATTCATCGCATACGCTCTGGCTGCTCAGGGTGGGTGTTCCACCTGAGAGCAGGGTTGTCAGCACGCTTTCAAGGGTGGTTTCCCTTGGAGGGCATCCTGGAACCATGCAGTCTACTTTGACGATTTCGCTTATGGGTAGGGCTTGAGGCCTTGTTTCAGGCAGGTCCTTTGTAGGACGGAAGCCCTCAACGGTTGTGGGGTTGTCTATGTAGGCGGCTTTGAAGGCGTCGTCAAGCCTGTAAATGTTGATGAGGCCTGGCACCCCGCCGAAGCAGGCGCAGTCTCCAACGGCTATGAGGATTTTCGCCTTCTCTCTAAGCTCTTTCACAACTTCCTCGTCGTGGCTTGTTTTAAGGCCGCCTTCCACGATTCCCACGTCAACGTTATCCGGAATTTGCTTGGCGTCCATCAGAATGTAGGAGTGAACGAGTTCCACGCTTTTCAGAACCTCAACAAGCTTGGCTGACATGGCTGTCAGGGAAACGTGGCATCCGGCGCAGGCCATTAAGGCTATGGTTGCAAGTTTCACCATTACAATCCCGCCTCCTCCAAAATTTTGGGAACAACCCATTCAAAACCTATAGCCATCATATGTATCCCCACGGCTGAGGTTGTCTTCCTGATTTCCCTGCAAAGCTCGCTGAAAATCTCAATGTTCTTGTCGACGAATGCCTCCTTGCTCTTCTCTCTGGCCTTCCTAAGCTTCTCTTGGATTTCATCAGGCACCACCACTCCCGGAACGTACTTCACCAGCCAGTCCATCATTTTAACGCTCTTAAACGGTGTTATCCCTATGAGAATCGGAATCTTAAGCCCGGCAGACCTGCACTCGCTGAGGAAATGCTTGATAATCTCGATGTCGTAAAGCGAGTTCGTCTGGAGGAATTCCGCGCCAGCATTCTGCTTTCTAACAAGCTTGTAGATTTCAGGTTCAAGCGGTGTTGCACACGGGTTCGCTGAGGAGCCCACGTTAAATTTCGGAGGGTTCTGGATTTTGTTTCCTGCGAGGTCAACGCCTTCATCAACTATCTTGCTTATCATGTAGATGAACTGGGTTACGTCGAGGTCCCAGACTTTTTTGGCTTCAGGGTTGTCTCCCATGGTTGTCGTATCTCCTGAGAGGGCGAGAATGTTTTTAATGCCTAAAGCCCCTGCGGCAAGCAGGTCTGAAACTAGTGCAAGCCTGTTCCTGTCTCTCGCAACCATCTGGTATACTGCTTCAACCCCGGTTTTCTCTTGGATGATGTAGGATGGGATTAGAGCGTTCATGTAGGCGAAGGCTGTAGGGTTATCTGTCACGTTTATCGCTGTGACATAGTCTTTAAGGGACTCCGCAGCCTCAAGCACCTCGGTTAAATCCGTGGTTTTAACAGGCTCCACTTCACCGGTTACCACGAACTCTCCATTCCTAATCTTCTTCATAAGCTCGCTGTAGGCAGGCCGCTTCCCAGGCTCCTTAACCTCGTCGATAACCTCTGGAATAGCCTTTTTCGTAGCCACTTCGGCTATGGAAAGCTTCCTAGGGTTCTGCATGTCCCTGTAGTCCTTTGGAAGCCTTATCTTCGTGAAGATGTCTAGCTTGCCTAACTCCTTAAGCCTGTCGAAGATTTTAACCCATCCACAGTCGTTAACCCAGTTTCCCACCTCGCATTTGCCTTCGAAGAATCCTCCGCACGGCCCGTTCAGCAGGCCCTTAGCACACATGGTTACCGGGCATATCCCGCCGGTTTCACCCAGCAGGCAGCTTCCACAGCTCAGGCAGCGCTCCTCGAAGACTCCTCCCTCCTTAGGCTGCATCCCGTTGAAGACGGTGTCGTTCCCTGGGAAGGTCTGAATCTGGGGGAAAACCTCGTTGAGCACTTGCACTCCTATCCCGCAGGCCAGGGAAACCATTGCCTCCACGTCTTCCAGCTGGCCTGCCAGAGACGAGTATACTATGTGGCTGTCGCAGGTCTTAGGAAGGGTGGTAGCCTTCAAGCTGAAGTTTTCGCCTTTAAGTTTCCCAGCTAACTCCAGCAGGTTCGCGTAGGTTTGAGCTTCTCTAAGGCCTCTGGGAGGCGTTGTGCAGCCGTCGCATCCCACAATTAACACTTTCCTGCGTCCTCGCAGGTATCCAAGCAACTCGTCTAATGGTTTAGGTCTTACAACAATCATTCTTCCCACTCACCCTTTGAGTTTACCTATAAAACTTGAGAGGGCTTGGTCGGCTTCTCCCGGATATTTGGGGGAAACAAAGGCTATTTCCACCCTTTCTCCGAGGCCAAGTTGCTCCAGTAGCTTTTTAAGGATTCCAAGGTTTTCCTCCGCCCTTTTAGCTCCAGCCTCCTCAAAGTTGCAGAGGTCCTGCTTGCAGGCTAAGATCAGAACCCCCTTGAAGCCGAGGTTCAAGGCTTGAATCACATGCAGGGGGTCAGCTCTGCCAGCGCAGGGAAGCTCTATGAAGCATAGGTTTGACCCGTTTTCTTTGAGGGGTTTTGGCGTGTAAGCCCACTGGCAGTAGAAGACGGCTATGGGTGCTTCCCCAGCGGCCACCGCCTTCCCGGCGAGTTTGCTGACGGTTTCGCTGAGGCTTTCATGCTCGTAGCCTTCGAGGGTTATGGCGAAGTTGGGGCAGTAGGCTAGGCATATTCCGCAGCCCATACACTTCTCCTCGTCTATGCTGGCTATCCCCGGCGACTTCAAGCTGGCTGCCTCGTAGGGGCAGTAATGCACGCAGTTCCCGCAGCCTACGCATTTGGTTTCGTCTACCTCAGCCTTGTTCACCCCTTTAACTACGTTTAAGAGTCTCCCGTCTGCCTCCAACTCGCCTAAGAGGTCTTTAAGGTAGTCCACTCGTAGGGAGCTTATCCGCCCTCCCTCCTTAAGCCTGCAGAACTCTTCCTCGCATGGCAGCACGTGAAGTCTTTCAACAACCCCGTCAGCCAGCAGTTTAACGTAGAAGTCTAAGGGCACCCTTCCAACGCATGGCACCTTCAAAACAGGAAGCTTCCCGTCTCCAACCCTGCCATTAATGATGGCGTCGGTGGGATTGCTTCCCTTACACGCTATTATCAAGCTTCTGGCTCCCGCTTCAGTGCAGAGCTTCTCAGCCTGTTTGACGAGGTCTTCAAGCTCGTAGTAGCCGATTTTTATGGCTTCCAGGGGGCACATGCCGTAGCAGAGCCCGCAGAACCTGCACTTGGACTCGTCGACTTCGACCTTGCGTTCATCGTTAAGCTGCTTCACGGTTATGGCTTCGAAAGGGCAGACGTAAACGCAGAGGGAACAGGTGCTGCATGCTTCCTCGTCGATGGTCAGCCCGAAAGA
>QMXU01000028.1 GCA_003662305.1 Candidatus Hecatellales archaeon | reverse complement strand
GCCTGTGGCTTTTACTGGTTTTCACGGTTAGGTTTGACGAGCTTGTTGTTGGGGCTGCGGCCTGCGCTGTTGTCGCCTATCTGAGCTCTGGCATGATGGTTCGCGGGGAAGCTAAAAGCAAGTTGAACCCTGCAAGGTGGTTTTGGGCTCTGGCCTATTTCGTCTACTACTGGCTTTACTTTGAGGTTAAGGCGCATTTAGACGTGATTAAGAGGATTATAAACCCGAAGATGCCTTTAAGGCCTGGAATAGTTAAGGTTCCATACGGTTTAAAGTCTGACTGCGGAATCGTCTGCGTCGCCAACTCGATAACTAACACTCCTGGAACGGTTACGGTTAACGTTGACGAGGCTGGAAAAGCCTACTACGTGCACTGGATATGGGTTGTAAGCCCGGAGCCGGAAGTATGCCGCAGAGAGATTTCAGCCGGCTTCGAAAAGTATGTCAGGAGGTTCTTTGACTGATGGGGATTCTAGAGGCATTATTCCCCTTCTTGGTTTTCAGCTTCTTTATAAGCCTCTGTATAGCCTCCTATAGGCTTGTGAGGGGGCCTACGGCTCCTGACAGAGTTATCGCTGGGGATGTTATGGTAAACGTTACAATAGTTCTGCTTGTTCTCTTAAGCTTCCACCATCATGAGGCCATGCTGCTGGACATTGCAATCTTAATAGCCCTACTCGGCTTCATTGGGACCCTTGCAATCTCAAAGTTTCTGGAGGGGAGGGACATCGGAGATTGATATGGCTTGAACTTCCAGGCTTGATTCTGCTGCTCATAGGAATCTTCTGCGCCAACGTTGGCGCCATAGGGCTTATAAGGTTTCCAGACGTTTTCATAAGGTCCCACGCTGCAACGGTCTCGGTCATGGGAGGCTCTGTGGTCTCTCTGTTCGGGCTGGTTTTAATAGGATGCCAGCTTGGTGGAGCCTTCCCCGTTAAAGTGTTCATCATAGCGTTAATCGTCATCTTCGCGTCTCCTACTGGAACCCATGCGATTTTGAAGGCAGCCCATAAAAGCAGGGTTCAAATGTGGCATAAGACCTTTTGCGACATGCTTAGGGAGGAGGAAGGCTGATGGAAGCCTTAGGCTGGTTTAACCTGCTCTTTAACGTGCTCCTAATACTTCTTGTGGTTCTCGCCGTCATAGTTGTCGAGCTTAAAGACCTCCTCTACGCTGTTATCGTGGCAGGCGTCTACGGGGTGATTATAGGCCTCCTGTATTTCATGCTTCAAGCTCCAGATATTGCTTTAACCCAGATAGTGGTGGGAGTCGGCATTCAAACAGCCATCCTCGTGGTAGCCGTCTCAAAAACTTTACGGGTTGAAGAGAAGGCCTCCGGAAAAGACTTAGGCTTGAAAGCAGCTAGCATAGCCGCTGTTGTCATCCTAACCGTGATACTTGTCTTCACCGTGGTCTACGATTTCCCAGCTTTCGGCCAGCCTGTTGAGAGGGTAGGCCAATACTACGTTGAAAATGTTCTGAAGGATGTAGGAGCGTGGAACGCTGTCGGGGCTATAGTGTGGGATTACAGGGGATACGACACGCTGGGTGAAACGCTGGTCCTCTTCACAGCGGTAATAGTTGTTTTAGCGGTGTTTAAACATGCGCCAGGAAAGAGGGATGAGCCTAATAGTTAAAACGGTTTCCCGCATGCTCACGCCGGTGATGCTGCTGGTAGCAGCCTACATAATCCTCCACGGCCATATAACGCATGGCGGCGGCTTCCAGGGAGGCGTTCTGGTGGCATGTGCCTTCATCCTCCTGATAATCGCCTTCGGAATAGACTACGTGGAGGCTAAGGTGAGCTTCAGCTTCGGTCAAGCCTTCAGAAGCCTTGGGGCAACCATAATAATCATCGCAGCTCTCGTGGGAATGGTTTTCGGCTTCTGGTTCTTTAAGAATGTTGGAGTTTACCCCTACGGCTTCCCAGGCGAGGTTTTCAGCGCTGGCAGCCTTATCATCTATAATCTCGGGGAAATGGCTAACGTTTCCGCCAGCTTCCTCGTAGCCTTCTACTTCCTAATCAGGTTCAGGAGGCGTAGAAAATGAACTTTCCATACGTGGTATGCGTGTTCCTGATAATGATAGGGCTGTACTGCATCCTCTGCAAGAGGAATCTCCTGAAAATCATTCTTGGACTTATAATTCTAAGCGATGGAGTAAACTTGTTCTTCATAGCTTTAGGCTATAAGGCGGGGGGTGTTCCCCCCATCCTTCACGGGGAAACCTTCAAGCATGGCTTAGAATCCTTCTACACGGCGGCTGTAGACCCTCTTCCTCAAGCCTTCGTTCTAACAGCCATCGTGATCAGCATGGGGGTGGTTACCGCCGCCCTGGCCCTAGCCGTAAAAATCTACCAGCTCTACGGCACACTCGAAACCACGAAGATTAGGAGGCTGAAGCACTGATACCAGTCCAATGGCTTCCCGTGGGCTGCATAATTTTGCCCCTAGCCGCAGGGGTAGTCCTAATTCTTCTGGGCGCCTATACTTCGCCTAGGTGCCAAGCCAGCGTGGCGGTCGGAGCCTCGGCTGCAACCATGGCCATGTCGCTTCTACTTCTCCGTGAAACTCTTAAGGGGGGCATAATTGTCCATAAGATGGCGGGGTGGAGTGCTCCAGTAGGCATAATTCTAGTGGTTGACGGCTTCAACGCCTTCATTGCCTCCATAATCGTGGGGGTGGTGCTTGCCGCAGCCGTCTTCTCAATTGGGTATATGCGGGGTGAAACTTCGCTCAGCTACTACTATGCGCTGGTTATGCTCATGCTTGGGGGGATGATGGGGGTTGTCCTCACCGGCGATCTTTTCAACCTTTTCGTCTTCTTAGAAGTAATGAGCATTTCAGCCTACGGGCTTGTGGCCTTCAGATCCTACGAGATGGAGCCCTTGGAGGCTGGCTTCAAATACTTGGTCATGGGTGGTACGGCTACAACCATCGTCCTGCTTGGTGTAGCCCTCATTTACGGGGCTGTTGGAACCGTTAACCTCGCTGACATAGCCTGCAGGCTTAGGGATGGAGGCTTCCTCCCAGGGGTGAGCGGAAGCTTGGTTCTCTCCGTTAGCCTCGCCTTGCTGGTTACGGGGTTTGGGTTGAAGGCAGCCATTTTCCCCTTCCACACTTGGCTTCCAGACGCCCATCCAGCTGCCCCCTCCTCGATAAGCGCCATCCTCTCAGGTGTAGTCATCAAGGTTGGAATCTACGCACTCTTCAGAATCTTATTTATCATACCGTTGAACGTGGATTTCGCCTTCGCCGTGGCGGTGTTCAGCGTTCTAACCATGACGGTTGGAAACGTTATGGCTATGTTTCAAACGGACATTAAGAGGCTTCTCGCCTTCAGCAGCATAGCCAACATAGGCTATATTCTCTTAGCGTTATCCGTGGGTTTTGGCGGTGGAGCCTACGGGGTTTACGGTTTAACCTCAGGTCTGCTTCACGTTTTAAACCATGCCATTATGAAGGCACTCCTCTTTCTCACGGCTGGGGCCATCGTTCACGCTGCTGGAACGAGAAACCTTGAGGAGCTGGTGGGGGTGGGCCATAAGATGAAGGCCACGGCGGTAATTCTAGTGATAGGTGTGCTTGCCATAGCGGGGGTGCCTCCCTTCAATGGCTTCATCAGCGAGTTTTCCATCCTCTTAGCAGCCTTGGGGGCTGGAATGGGACCCTTCGCAGCCCTGATGCTCGCTAACATTCTTTTAGCCTTCTCCTACTATCTCCGCCTCCTCTACATCCTCGTGTGGCAGGCTCCCAAGGAAAGCTTAAGCATGATTAGGGATCCATCTCCCTCCATGATCCTGCCCATGGGCGTGCTGGCCTCTCTCTGCATAGTTTTTGGCGTGTGGCCTCAACCCGTTTTAGCTCTCTCCCACCACGCTGCCCTATCTCTGCTGAACCTGAACGGTTACATTGCAGCCTCCCTAGGCTAACGCTTAAGTTTGGGGTTGGCTAGGTATGGTTGAGGTCCTATGGCTTTCCGGGAGAAGAGCTTGAAGTTGGAGGTCATCGGCGTTCAGGGAATCCCACTGGTTAGGCGTGGAGACAGCATCGCCAGGCTACTCGTGGAAGCCCTCAAGCGGATGGGTGAAAACCTGCAGGATGGAGACGTTGTCGTGGTTTCACAGGTTATAGTTTCCAAGGCTGAAGGGCGGATGGTTAAGCTTAAAAACGTGAAGCCCGGGCTTAAAGCCAGAATCATGGCTGAGAAGCTTGGTAAGGAGGCGGAAGTTGTCGAACTCATCCTTAGGGAGGCCCTAGAAGTTTTAAGGTTTAGAAATGGCCATCTGATAACCAGAACAAGGCACGGGTATGTGTGTGCCAATTCCGGGGTTGACCTTTCTAATGTTTCAGGGGGGGACACAGCAGCTCTCCTACCCTCCGACCCAGACCTGTCAGCCAAAAAAATAAAAAATGAAATTTACAGGCTGACAGGTAAGCGTGTTGCCGTTGTAGTTTCTGACACTTTCGGAAGGCCTTTCAGGCTTGGACAAGTTAACGTCGCCCTTGGAGTTTCAGGGATGAAGCCTATCCATGATAGAAGAGGTGAAAAAGACCTCTTCGGCAGGAAGCTTCAAGTAAAAGAGATTGCCGTTGCAGATGAGCTTGCTTCAGCAGCCGAGCTGGTTATGGGGGAAGCAGACGAGGGGATACCCATAGCGGTAATTCGAGGCTACAAGTATGAGGAAAGCCGTAAGCCCGGTGGAAGACAGCTTGTCAGGCCTAGAGACAAAGACTTATTCCTTTAGCTTTTCCACGGTCACAGTTATGGTTTCAATGTTTTCAGGCAGCCCTTTCAGGGGTGAAATCAT
Source organism: Candidatus Hecatellales archaeon (assembly GCA_003662305.1). Lineage (GTDB taxonomy): Archaea > Thermoproteota > Bathyarchaeia > Hecatellales > Hecatellaceae > B25. The sequence goes on along the minus strand of QMXU01000028.1, from coordinate 5,025 downwards.
TCCGAGGATGATGGAGGTTATCATCTGGCTTACGAAGGGGTTTAAGGGCATGGTTTCCCCGTTTACTTGAAGTTGAACCCTCCACTTTCCATCTTTCAACTTTTCATTTTTCCCTCCTCTAGCAGCTTGGTGCACTCTTCCAGCTTCTCGACCACGTATTCTATTTGAGCTTCCGTTATGGATACTGGCGGTAGAAACCGCAGGATTCTCGTTCCCGAGCTCAGCGATATTACGCCTCTTTCGAGCAGTCCGTTCAGAATGTCGAGAATGTCGAAGCGGTATTCTACACCGAGCATTAAGCCTAAGCCTCGAACCTCCTTTACCACCCGGTATTTCTCAGCCATCGCGGTTAGAAGTTTTTTGAACAGGCTTCCTAAGGCTTCAGCTCTCTCCCAGAGTCTTCCTTCCACCAGCACTTCTATGGTGGCTGCTGCGGCAGCACATGCCAGAGGGTTGCCGCTGAAGGTGCTTGAATGCTCGCCTATAGAGAAGCCTCCGAGGATTTCATCTAGGGTCAGCGTTATGCCTATTGGAACTCCGCTTCCAGCAGCCTTGGCAAGGCAGAGGATGTCAGGTAGGACGTTCCAGTGCTCGTAGGCGAAAAGCCTTCCAGTCCTGCCGAAGCCCGTCTGAATTTCGTCGAAAATCAGTATTATGCCATGCTGGTCGCAGATTTCCCTAAGCTCTTCAAGGTAGCCTTCAGGAGCCACGTAGATTCCGCCTTCACCTTGAACTGGCTCAACGATTACGGCTGCTGTGTCAGGGGTTACCGCCTCTCTAACCTTCTCAGCCTTCCCGTAGGGGGCAAATTTGACGCCTGGAAGCAGAGGCTCGAAGGGAGCCCGATACTTAGGGTTCCAGGTGGCAGACAGAGCTCCGAAAGTCTTACCGTGGAAGCCTCTCATCATGGCGATGATCTCCCGTTTCCCAGTGTACTTCCTCGCAGCCTTGAAGGCAAGCTCAACAGCTTCCGTACCGCTGTTTGAAAGGAAAATTTTCCCAAACCCTTTAGGTGCTATACGCTCTATCTGCCTCAGAAGCCTGGCTCTGGCTTCAGCGTAAACCGAGCCGTGGCATGCCAGAAGCTTTTCAGCTTGAGCTTTCACAGCCTCAACGACCTTCGGGTGGCAGTGGCCTAGGAAGGCTGCCCCATACCCTGCCATGCAGTCCACGTACTGCCTGCCGTCGGCATCCCATAGGATGGCGTCTCTGCCTCGAACGGCTACTACCGGACGCCTGTGGAAAACGGGGGCAATCCACTTGTTTTCAAGCCTGATAACCTCTTCACGGTTAAGGGACAATTAAGGTTCCCACCTTGCGTTCTAGGGCTGAGCTTACAGGTTTTTCACCCAGCCCATAGGTGATTATAACCTCGCCTACACCCATATTCAAGGCTTCAAGCGCCGCGTACACTTTACGCTTCATCCCATGGCCTATTCTCGGAAGTTCCTCCTCCGCCTCGAAGGCTGTGAGCTTCTCAACGCGTTTCCCGTCTAGGATTACGCCTTCCACATCCGTGCAGTACACGATGCAGCTGGCTTTTAAGGCTCCTGCCAGGTAGGCTGCAGCCCGGTCGCTGTCAACGTTCACTAGGTTGTACTCGTCGTCTATGGCTATGGGGGCTACCACGGGAACATAGTTTTCCCCTAGAAGGCTGAGGAGTAGGCCTCCGTTTACCTCGCGGATTCTTCCCGTGTAGCCTCCGTCTATGGCGACTTTTCTTCCACGTTCATCTAGGATTACAAGCTTCTTCTTTCTTTCGGCTTTAAGCAGCATTCCGTCAGCTCCGCTTAACCCTACAGCCTTCATGCCTTTCGCTTGGAAGGAGGCTACCAGCTGCTTGTTTATTTTACCCGCCATCACCATGGCGTAGATTTCCATGGTTTCCCTGTCCGTGTAGCGGCTTCGCATCCCGTCGGGTGAAACGATGAACCTCTGCTTTTTGCCCATACGCTCAGCAATCTCCGTAACTATGTCGGCGCCTCCGTGGACGAAAACCAGCCTCCTACTAGCGTAAAGGGTTTTCAAATCGTCGAGAATAGGCTCTGGAACGCCGCCCTCCCTCACAAGTCTGCCTCCAACCTTAACCACAAAGACTTCCCATGACAGCCCTTCTCACCCTTAAAGCCTTCAGTTTCCTAGCCTTCCCAACCCTATTTTAAATTTCCGAAAAAAGCGGTAAAGGAATCTCTTATAAGGGTGCTTTCGCCAAAAAGAGGGAGGGAAGAAAGGAGTTTTGAAAGGGAAAAGCCTGGTAGCTTTCATGGTTGCCGTAGACCTTGCCCTCATCGCAGTTTTCATCTTGGCAGGCGTTACCGGCTTGAAGTTCTACTTCTTCCATTTGGGAGGTGGAGGTCTTGGCAAGGCGGTTAAAACTTCTGCCCTTAACCTTCACTTCTACATAGCCCTAGCCGCCATCGTTTTAGCAGCCATCCACGCCGTCTTAAACTGGAAGGTTCTCTATGGCAGACTTAAAATCCTCTTACAGCGGAAGTGAAAACTAAGCCCTTAACATTATGGACTCTTCTGCCCGATAACTTATAATCGTTTAAAACTGCCGGGAGAAGCTTAAGCCTTATATGCTCTTACAGAGGAGAGATATCCTGTAATGATTATCTTGAACCTTCTCGCTTACACGATTGTCTTCTTCGTGGTTTCCTCTGTTTTTTCCATGTTTGGTCTAGGTGGGGGGCTGGTTTACGTTCCTCTACTGGTTTTAGGAGGCTATCCTATTAAGGCTGCCAGCATTGTAAGCCTGTTCGCGATAACTTTAGCGTCTTCATCCGCTTTCACGGTTTTTCTCAGAAGCGGAAAATTCGACTGGAAGCTGGCTGCCATTATAGATCCTCCAACAGACATAATGGCTTTCGTCGGAGGATACTACGCGAACTTTTTTGACGAGTATTTTCTGAACTTGTCGCTGGTCGCCATTATTTTACTTGCGGGAATGCTCATGATTAAGCCTTTTAGGGGAGGCCGGCTTAAAAGCGGAAGGTTCACGTGGAAAAGAAAGTTTAAGGGTGAAACTTATGCTGTTAATATTCCTTTAACCTGTGTTATGACGGGTTTTATAGGTTTCTTTGCTGGAATGGTTGGAGTTACTGGCGGAGTTTTCAAGGTTCCAATAATGGTTTTGCTGTGTGGGGTTCCCATGGAAATCGCCGTCGGTACGTCTTCAGGCATGGTTTTCCTGACAGCTCTCTTCGGCCTTATGGGGCATCTGGCGGCAGCCGGAGAAGTTGACTGGCTGGCAGTAGTCTCGATTGGGATAGCCTGCCTAATTGGTGGAATGCTCGGCGCTAAAATCTCCCTAAAAGCTGGGAGGGAGAAACTAAGATTTTCCTACGGAATCCTCATGTTTACCCTGGCGGTGCTAGTAACTTTAAGAGCGTTTGTGTTTTAAAGGAAACCCTTCCCACTAGGGCTAACAGATTCTTTCCCCTGTTTGAGGTGTGGGCTGAAGACCATGTACCTTCTTTAAGGACTCCTTAAACTCTTCCGATGAGAGAGTTTCAAGGAAGGCTTTAACAGCAGGCTTTTCAGCTCTGTCAAGCCTCACAGCGAAATCATAGTTTTCCACAGCCAGAGGGATGAAGTCTAACCCGTGAAGCTCCGCAGCAGCCTCCACGCCTAAGCCTACGTCAGCCTTCCCGTGGAGAATAATGGAAACCACTGCCTGGGGGGACCTTGCCTCCCAGCTGTACCCCCCAATTTTTAAGGCTAACTCTTCCGGCTTAAGCCCTTTCTCGCTGGCAAGCTTTTCAAGGTGGATGTCTAAAAGTGTTCTTGCCTCGAAATTTCTGCTCAGGTTTACAAAGGTTACGCCCGGCTTTAGCAGGTCTTTGATTCCACTGAAGCCTTTAGGGTTTCCTTTGGGAAGGATGAAGCCTACCCTGCGTAGGTAACCCCTGTACAGGGCTGCTTTCCCCTCCAGCCCGTAACGTTTAATGAAGGGAAGGTTGTACTGTTTCTCTTCCAAGTCGTATAGGTGTATGCCTGCTAGGTCGGCCAGCCCCCTCTTTAAGGCTGCCAGCCCTCCCGTGGAAGAGGAGGCAACCATTTTGAAGTTTATCCAGGGATGCTTCCCCTTTAGAAGCTTCAGGAGGACTTCCAGCCCTGGGCATGGGCTGCCAGCTACTACCATGTGGGGGGCTGACAGTTTAACGCTGAAAAGCCTGACTTTGACAGGTTCTCCAGCCTCCAGAATCGTCCGGTTTTCAGGGACCTCTAGGAAGCCGTCAGCGTCAGCCAGCGAGGTTATAGCTCCAGAGCCTCCTTCCACCTGGAAGGCTAGGAGTCCGCCTTCAGCTTCAACCAGGTGAACCGGTATGAATTCTCTACGTCCTTGGGCTGAGAACATTTTCTCTCCTGTTCTAGCCTCCACTAAGCCTTCAACGGCTTCAGGAGGTAGACCTGCCATAGCCCTTAGGATGGGGCTGAAAAGCTTGTGGAAGACCATGAGGGCTGAGGTTGGATAGCCTGGAAGGCCTAGCACGGGTTTTCCTTCAACCTTCGCGGCTAGGGTTGGCTTTCCAGGCTTGATGGAAACTCCGTGGAAGAGAATTTCGCCTAGACTCTCAGCCACCCTGTATAAGAGGTCTCCAGCCCCGGCGGAGGTTCCTCCTGAAACCAGAAGTACATCTCCTTTTTCCACGCCTTCCAAGATTTTACCTTTAAGCTTTTCAGCGTCGTCAGGGATTACGCCTAAGCTTACAGGCTGGCATCCTGTCTCTGATACGGCTGCCATCAAACTGTAGCTGTTGATGTCGTATATTTTACCGTAGGCTAGAGGGCTTCCAGGCTCCGTCAGCTCTCCTCCCGTAGAGGCAACGTAAACCTTCGGCTTAACGTAGCAGGGAGCCTCCGCTATTCCTAGGGCAGCTAGAACACCTATTTCCCTAGACGTCAGAAGGATTCCACCACGTAGAGAATGCTCTCCCACTGTAAGGTCTGACCCTGCTAAAGCCACGTTTTCACCGGGGTGCACAGCCCTGTAGACTTCAACGGCTCCGCCTTTAAGGCTGG
>QMXU01000027.1 GCA_003662305.1 Candidatus Hecatellales archaeon | reverse complement strand
GAAAACCTGGTTTCGCTTCTGGACCATGCTGCCTACCTCGGCTTTGAGCTTGGGAAAGCCTTGGTGGCGTTGAAAACGGGGAGAAGCTACGTTCAGGATGAGGATGTTTTCCCTTAAGGGAAGGCTTAACTATGTGGAGGCAGATACTTCCAACAACCCTTTAGGGAGGCCTATTGAGGCTTGGAGGTTCAGGACAGATTTCCCCCGGTTGCCATACCGCTCGGCGAGGTTGGCGTTGTAGGCGTAAGGGTTCCCCTAAACTTCGAAGACTACAAGGGAAAAAGAATCGTTGTGGTTCCAAGGTTTGAAGCCTTCGTAGACCTCCCAGCTTGGAGGAAGGGAGTTCACGCCTCAAGGCAGTATGAAACCATCGTTGAAGTTTTCAACCAGTTTGCCGGTAAAGCTTACAAGCTGGAGAGGGTTTGCGCCGAGATAGCTGTGGAAATCCTTAGGAGGCAGAACGAAGCTACAAGGGCGAAGGTTAAAGCCGTGGGAGACGCCATCCTCGAGAAGACAACTCCTGTGAGCAGGCATAGAAGCTACGAGCCCTACAGGCTTATAGCCTCAGCCGTGGCAACCAAGAAAACCGGAGGCAAAGTGGAAATCGTAAGGAAGGTTGGAGTTGGCGTTAAGGGGGTAACCGCATGCCCCTGCGCTCAAGAGCTTATGGCTGCACGGGTGAAAAACAAGCTTTTGGAGATAGGCTTCGGCGGAAGCGACGTGGAAAAAATTTTGATGGTCACTCCTGTGGCAACCCACATGCAGAGAAGCCTTGGAGTGCTGGTTATGGAGGTGCCTAAAGACCTTGAAATAGACGCCTTCAAGCTGGCTGAAATCGTAGAGGAATCCATGAGCGCCCCAAGCTACGGGCTTCTCAAGCGGGAAGACGAAATAGAAATCGTTTACAGGGCTGCTGAGCGAACCCTCTTCGCCGAGGATGCTGTAAGAATCATGATGAAGAAGTTTGTTGAAAGGTTTCCAAGCCTCCCAGACAACATCAGAATCCTGTTCAAGGTTAGAAGCCAGGAGTCCATCCACAAACATGACTTCATGGCTAAGAAAACCATAAGCTTCGGAGCGCTTAAAGCTGAAGTGGAGGGAAACAACAAGTATGACGGAGGATCCCGCTGAAAAGTTTTTCAGCCCGAAGCTTTCTGCCAGGGAGAGAGCTGTCTTCGAGGCTGGAGTGGCGTTAGGAGCCATCTACCACCAGCTGGTGGGGTTCCCCGTTTCACGGAAGCCGGAAGTTTTAAAGCTTCTTGGAGAAGCCTTCTCAAAGGCTTTCAGCCTTCAGCCGTACAGGGTTAAAGTTAAGGTTTCCATAGCTGAAGACAGGCTGTCAAGCAGACCTGAAGACAGCAGCCCCTACAGGAGGTATGAGGCTTTAAAGGGAGACCAGCTTAACGTTGAAGTTGAAGTCTCCTATAAGAACGTGAAGGCTAGGGCGTGCCTCCGCTATCTTCCCGAGCTCGGGTACCCCCTGATGTACGTGGAGGATTTGTAGCAGCCTTAAACCCTTCAGCCAGCAGATAGATTTCCGAGCTTCTACTCCTAGAGGCTTTAGGCTTAACCGTCCTCACCCTTCCAAAATGTTTTTTCAAGGTTTTCCTGAAGCCTTCAACCAGGTCTCCCTCGAAGACTTTAACGAGAAGGCAGCCTCTAGGCTTAAGGGTTTCTAGGGCTGTTTTATAGGCGGCTTCCGCCAGCTCCATCTGCCTTGCATGGTCTACCTCCCACACTCCTGAAATGTTCGGGGACACATCGGACAGCACCAAGTCGACTTTTCCTCCCAGCTCCTTCAAGGCGAAGCCTGGAAGCTCAGGGCTTCTCACGTCATGCTGGAGGAAGGAAATGTTTCCAGCCTTGAAGGGCTTTATAGGCTTAACGTCTACGCCTAAAACTTTTCCTTTAGGTCCTACCATGCTTCCTGCTACTTGAAGCCATCCTCCAGGGGAGCAGCCTAAATCCAAAACCTTTAAGCCCGGCCTGAAAAGCCTGTATTTACGGTGGATTTCCAGTAGCTTGTAGGCTGCTCGGCTCCGGTAGCCCTCCCTTTTAGCCCTCCAATAATAATGGTCCCGCCTTCTTTCAAGCCTCCAATTTCTCGTCAAGGCTGACCTTAACCTTTCCCCGCTTTACGGTTTCATAAGCCGTCTTCTCAACCCACTGGGCTAGGAGAGGACAGGTTGCAGGGGAGATAGGCCCCCCAAGCCCACACTTATCCTGGTTAGGGCAGAAGGCGCAGGGCAAATCTAAAATTGAAAGAGGATTTACAGACCTTTTCTTGGCTATAAGCCTGTACGTCCATTTTCCTTCGTGGAGCTCCCGCCGCCGCTCTATCAGTCCAGCTCTTTCAAGCCTTAGAGAGATTCTTGAGCCCTCCCTGCTTGTGGCGTTTATACGCTTCCAAAGCTGGCTTTGGAGGATGCCTTTGTCTCCCCTATCCTTAATCATCCTGAAAACCTTGTACTCCAGGTCTTCACCTTTCTTAGAGGGCAAACCTTCCTCCCAGCCCTTAATAGCCATAACGCTGTCTACAGTAAAAAGGTTTAAAGAAAAATTCGGGGCAACTATTTCTCCGTGGAAGCTTGAAGGCTCTTGCCGTTGGAGTTGACGATGCTGGCAGAGGCTCCATAATAGGCCCCCTAGTCATAGCAGGGGTTCTCCACCCTGAAGACAGAATGGACGAGCTCAGAGAGCTTGGAGTCAGAGACTCTAAGAAGCTTACCCCCGCTCGAAGACGTAAAATAGCTGAACTGGTTAAAGCCGGCGTTTCAGCCTACCATATAGTTGAAATCCCCCCATACCAAGTAGACGAGCGGGTAAGCTGCGGAGTTAAATTCAGGAAACTGAACTTTCTTGAAGCTGAAGCCATGGCCAAAATAATAGCAAAGCTTAAACCCCACGTAGCCTACGTCGACTCATGCGATGTGAAAGCTGAAAGTTTTGCCTGTCAAATAGCAGACCTCATACCCTTCAAGGTTAAAATAGTCTCAGAGCATGGAGCAGACGCCAAATATCCTATCGTGGCAGCAGCCTCCATCCTGGCGAAGGTACGCCGAGACCAGGCCATAGAGAAGCTTAAGGATAGATTTGGAGACTTTGGAAGCGGCTACCCAGCAGACCCTAAAACCCGCAGATTCCTCGAGGAATGGATAAAAACCCACAGCGAATATCCAGACTTCGTCAGGAAAACATGGAAAACCCTGAAGCACATCCCAAACAGTCGAAGCAAAACCATCGAATAAAAAGACGAGTAGAAAACCAGGGTTAGCCTTTACTTGAGTTAAGTTAAGAAAAAGACGAAGTTAGCGGGGTCTAAGTTTACCTTCTTCTAGGGGAACCAGATGGTGACGCCGTCAGCTTTCTAACTCTGGACATAAACTTGTTACACCAATTTTCAACTTTGGATTTAACTTCGCTGAGGTCAAGTATGTCGCAGTAGATGCCCCCACGAGGATGGGTGAAGACTGCTATGGAAAGCGAGTCTGATATGCGTCCCGCTGGAGTTTCGCTGGAAAGCCGTATAACCAGGTTTTCCTCTCTAACGGCAGGAAGTATAGCTGGGGACACTTCTAGCGAAACGGAGACGGCTGCTGGAAGATTCTCAGCTAAAACCTTTTTTATGTATTCGACGTTCATTGCAAGGTAGTGGGCGACGAAGGCTTTACGCTCATCCTCTGTTAATGGGATTTTGAGTACCACTTTTACCCCCCGGTAATTTTTTCTTAAGACAATTGGATATAAAAAGGTTTCCATGATTAAATGGAATCCGGCTGGTTTCTCTCGAAATCGCCTAGTAAATGTAGGTGATGGGAGGTTTCACCATCATAACTTCCCTGTTCCGGAGGGTGTCTCCGCTTATTTTTGTTTCCTCATCCATTTTCGTGATTGTCGTTATAACCACGATGTCCTGGTGTTCTTTGCAGGTGTATATTATGCTAATGCTGTTCTGCGGCCCCATCATTAGCCCTTCGATAACGCCTCTCTGCCTCATAGGTTTACCGCATACTGGACATGTTAGATTGGGTGGGAGAACTTCATCCTGCTGGCATCCGTTGGAAACGCATGTCAGGTATTCTTTTACTTCTCTAAGCCTCTCGGAGCATTCCTCAGAGTTTCCACGTTTATCCGTGCTCATGGCATTTGTACATTAGGAGGAAACAGTTAATAATTTTATAACGATGTTAAAACGGTTTTTACAGCTGGATTCCGCTGTTTTTCACGTGTTTCTGAAGCAGATTTTTACAAAAAAGCATTGAAGGCTTCACGCTACTTTAAGCTTGCATGTTTAACAGGGCAGCCCTCAACCGTGGAAAAAATGTTTGTGAAGGGGAAGTTTTGGGGAGTTGAATGTCCGAGAAAGGTTATTTAAGAAAAGACTGCTCCTATTTTTAGGTAGGGGAGATTAACCGTTTGAAACTTGCTGTGATAGGTATCGGCCAGGCTGGAGGAAGAATTGTAGACCTATTCGAGTATTACGACCTTAAATACGGAAGAATCTACGGAAGAAACATTCCTGTTTGCATGGCGATAAACACTTCACAGTCGGACTTAATGGGTTTAAAGGCTATCCCTGAAAGGGACAGGATACTGATAGGCCAGAGCTACAGTAAGGCTCGCGGGGCTGGAGCCAGCATCGACCTTGGAGCTGAAATCGTCAAGCAGGAGCTAAGCGACAACAAGAAAATCCTCGGTGAAAGAGGAGCCTTCAACACCCAGAACATCGACGCGGTTCTACTCGTAGCCGGGCTTGGCGGGGGAACCGGCTCCGGAGGCGCACCTGTCCTTGCGAAGGAGCTGAAAATGTACGACATACCGGTTTTCGCTTTAGGCGTACTGCCCAGCGATGATGAAGGAGGCTTGATGGCGATGAACGCTTCTAAAAAGCCTGACCGCCCTTCACGAGACCACTGACGCGCTGATCCTGTTCGACAACAACCGGTGGAAAACTCCGGGGCTGACGATTTATGAAAGCTACTCCCACATGAACCATCTGATAGTCAAGATTTTCCCGCTGGTTTTAGGGGCGGGGGAGGCTAAGACTCCTGGAATGGTTGGAGGCAAAGTGGTGGACACCTCAGACATCCTGAACACGTTAAACGGGTTTACCGTTTACGGGTACTCGGAAGCCTGGGCGAGGAAGGGATGGATCTTCAAAAAGAAAGACAAGTTTTACGGGTTAAGCTCTAAAGACAGGTGCCGTGCGGTTCTTCAAGACGCGGTGACAAGACTGTCAACGGAGTGTAAGCTTTCAAGCGCTAAGAAGGCGCTTCTAATGCTTGCAGGGCCTCCGAACGAGCTGAACAAGGATGGCCTAAACGAGGCGATACACTGGTACGAGCATAACCTGAAGGGTGCAGAGATAAGATGTGGAGACTATCCCATACCCAAGTCGGACAGAATCACAGGCATCGTATTCATTTCAGGAATCTACGATATTCCAAGGATAAGAGAGCTTATGGCTGCAGCCGCCAAACACAAGAAAACAATTGAAGAGAAAGGCAGGATAGAGCCGCTTGTCATGGTTTCATGTCCTGAATGCGGAAGTAAGGATCTGCAGGTACTTAAGTCCTGGGAGGTAGCGCCTAAAACTAGGAAGGGCCCAGCGATCAGGGTAACCATGTACATGTGCAAGAACGGACACAAATTCAGGAAAGTGACGAAATTAGAGGGGTAAAGAGGGGGCTGTCAGGGTTCTTCCGGAGCCTCAAAGCCTATGGTGAGCAGGGACTTAAGCTTTGAAAGCAGCTCGCTGACCTGAGGCCTGTAAAGGTGGATTTCGCCTTCATCCTTCTGGAGACCTAGAAGCTCTGCTACAAGCTTTTTCTCAGCTTTCCCTCCGTAGAGCACGTATACACCCTTTCCAAGCTCAAGCCTTCGGACTACAACTATGGGCAGGTAAAGCTTGGAGTGCATCAGCCTTGGAACGGTTCCAGCCAAGTTTTCCAGGTCCCTACGTTTGAAGTATATTTTTGAGCCGTCTACAGCCTCGACGCTTGGCTCCTCTTCTGCTAGGAGCTGCGCTAGGGTTTTCCTGTTTTTGGGCATGTGGGCGTTAATCCTCTTGATAAGCCTCTCGATGCCTGTGAGGTAGCGTTCGTAGCCGCGGTACTCCCACATGGCTTCTTCACGTCCCCTGCTGCTTTCTGCTTCTCTCAGGTTTAACAGCGACCATGGCATGGGCTTTATCGTAAGGCTCTAAAACGATTTCTTCTAGGATTTGGAATCCTCTACGCTGGAGAACCTGGATTTCCCTTTCAAAGGCTTCTTCAGGCTTAAGGGTTACGTCTATGCTTCTGGCTTTGAGGGCTATGAGCCCGTATCCTTCAGGCTTGAGGAAGTAGTCAGCGTTGTCCGCCAGAACCTTAGCCTGCTCGGGCTGAGCTATGTCGCAGTATATGACATCCACTTTCTCCACCATCCACCTGTAGTCTTCAGGATGCCTTGCGTCCGCCATCACGGGGATCATGTTGTCTCTGAAAGCACAGACGTTGCTTACCAGCTCCCTCATAACTCTTTCAGAGAATTCTACGCAGAAGATTCTCCCTTCAGCTCCTAGGATATCTGAAACATGGCTTGCCGTGGTTCCGGTGGCGGCACCCAAATATAAGACTTTTAAGCCCTCCTTGAAGGGGAAAACCTTAAGCTGCTTGAGGATAGCTGCAGCCAGCTTGCTTCTGTACGGGTCCCAGAGCCTGTACTCTTCACCCTTAAACTTTACAAGTCTCTCCCCGTAAACCGTGTGCTTCGGAGCCAGGTTTAAAGTTGCAAGCCTGCGGCTTCCGTCCTCTAGGAACGCCCAGTATACTCCTTGGAAGACCTCATGGGGTTTAACCTTGACGGGCAAGGCTACCTTCGCCTTTTCCGCTTCCTCCTTCTCCCTTCAGCCTTCCTTTCAGGCTTGGAGGGACGCCGGTACTTCTCCTTGATTTCCGCAATCCTCCTTTCAAGGTCTGCCTTAAGCCTGTCCCCCACGAAGTTCCCGCTGAAAATGTCTACCTTGGCTGCTATGGATATTTTGCCTGCAAGAGCCCTGGCGATTTTACCTCTCTGCCATCTTGGAGCCTGGTGGAGAAGAGGATGCTGGAAGATTATGCCGTGCTTAGGAGGTCTGGCCCCTGTTCTCAGAGCCCTGAAAAGAGCTTTTTCAGCTCCTAAAACCTGGATGGTGCTGGAGGGAAGCCTTGCCAGCTCTTCCAAGCCTCCGGCCAGCGAGATAAGCCTTGCACTGATGGTCGGTCCTGCTAGGGCCTTAAGGTTTGGAGCCATCTCATCCAGGATTTTATCCACCCTTTCCGCCAGGGTTTTCCTCATTTTGAAGCCTTCAAGGAGCAGCCTGCATAGGGATTGAAGCGGCTCAAGGTCTTCTCTGTCCATGGGGGCTCCCAGCGACGTTCTTGCAGCTTCCTCTATGGCTTTGGCTTTACCTTTCGGAACGCCGGCTTCCACCAGTTTTTCAACGGTGAAATTCTCTTTTCCGCCTAGGGACGCAACAAGCCTCGCATAGGTTTCATGGCCCTCTAAGAGGCGGTTTAACTCTGGGAAGTGGAGGCCGAACCATTCTCTTATTCTTCCAGCCATCACGTTTAGGGCTTTGTCAAGCTCGTCTATAGCTGAAACCGCTTGGACCACGACTTTGTCCTTCCTGGCTGCAGCCTCCCTGACCCTGAGCCTGCTAACCCAGGTTGAAATTTCCCGCAGCCTGTCGTAGAACTGTTCAGGCTTACTCACGTAGCCTACTTTAACAGCTGTCTCAGCGAGGTTTGAGCGGATGGCTTCCCCAGCCCTGCTGGGCGATTCGACTTTAACTTCGACTTTAAGTTTGTCCTTTACGGCTGCAGCCAGCTTCTCGTTCTCGAAGACCAGGGGGGCGAAGCCTGAAGCCTTAAGCTTTTCCACAAGCCTTTTCACTTCAGGAGTTATTTTGCCGCTTTCTATTTTCAGAAGCAGGCTTGCGGCTTTCTCAGGCTCCTTGGGGAAGAGCACCTTGTCCAGGATTTCGCCTTTGCCGTTGAGGGCTAGAAGTCCGAAGGCTGTTTCAACCAGGTAAGCTTCAGCCAAGGCCGGTTAAACCCCTTCTCCCAGTGAGAAAAGAGTTATACGGGCTACCCTTATAAAGGGTATGAAGTGGAGGGTTAAAAGGTTATGGTTAAACCCTGCCTCCAAGTGGAACTGGCAGGAGTGAAACTTGAAAACCCTCTCATGAACGCTTCAGGAATTCTCGGGCTTACATCCTACTCGCTGGCTAGACTTGCTGAGGCAGGACTCGGCGCCCTGGTAACCAAGTCCATAGGGTTGAAGCCCAGGCTTGGAAACCCTAACCCCACCGTGGTTGAAGTCCCAGGGGGGTTGGTGAACTCTATGGGGCTGCCTAACCCAGGCCTGGAAGCCTTCAAATCCGAGTTGGAGGAATCTCTGCCAAAAATTGGGAAGCCGCTCTTCGTAAGCGTCTTCGGCTTCAGCCCTGAAGAGTATGGGGAGGCTGTTAAGAGGCTTGACAGGCTTCCTGTCGCAGGCTTCGAGCTTAACGTTTCATGCCCCCACATGGGGGGCGTGGGAGAGATAGGGGGAAGCCCTGAAGCCTTGAGGGAGGCTGTTAGAGGTGCTAGGGCTTCAACCGGTAAGCCTCTGCTCGTCAAGCTTAGCCCTAACCTTACAAGCTTCGCTGAGGCTGCTAGGGTGGCTGAGGAGGCTGGAGCCGACGGGATTGTTGCCACCAACACGGTTAGGTCTATGGTTATAGACTTGGAGGCTGAGAGGCCTCTGCTGGCAGGAGTCTACGGGGGGCTTTCAGGGTTACCCCTTAAACCAGTAGCCCTCAGATGCGTCTACGAAGCCTATGAGGCTGTTAAAATACCGATTGTAGGATGCGGCGGAATCTTCACGTGGAGGGATGCTGCAGAATACTTTATGGCTGGAGCCGTAGCCATCCAGGTTGGAACGGCCATAGCCTACAGAGGGCTTGAAGTATTCAGAGACATTCTAAGCGGGCTTTCAGCATACTTGGAGGCGAAAGGGCTGGACGACTTAGGCGGACTGGTGGGTGCAGCCCACAAGAGGTGAAAGCCTTGTCTCTTCCTTTAAGCCTGGGACCGAAGGGCAGGCCTAGAATGGTTAAAATCGAGAAAGCTAGGGTGGAAACTCCTCAGGTTAGAACCCTGTTTTTCATGGATGAGGCTTGCAGCAGGGCTGAGCCGGGGCAGTTTGTTATGGTTTGGATTCCTAGCGTGGACGAGGTTCCCATGAGCCTTAGTTATATTGGAAGCCTTGAGCCGGATGGCTTGTCGGCTATAACCGTTAGAAGGGTTGGAGAAGCTTCTGAAGCCCTTCACAGGCTAGAAGCTGGAAGCCTCCTAGGCGTTAGAGGTCCTTTCGGCAGAGGCTTCAAACCGGTTGAGGGGAGAGTTATGCTGGTAGGCGGAGGGCTTGGAATAGCCCCCATGAAGCCTCTGCTTCCGAAACTTAAAAGGCTGAACTGCGAGGCCACAGTCGTCATGGGGGCTGCAACCGCAAGCGAGCTGGCTTTAGCCGGAGAAGTTGAGAGGCTGCTTTCAGGATGGGGCAGGCTTCTCAAGGCTACAGACGATGGAAGCCTAGGGTTCAAAGGCACAGCAGCCCAGCTTGCCGCTGAAATCCTCGAGGAAAACAGCGGATACAGCCAGCTTTACGCCTGCGGCCCTGAACTCATGCTAACCAAAATACTGGAGTTAAGCTTCAAATATGGAATCCAAGCCCAGCTAAGCCTTGAAAGATACATTAAATGCGGCGTGGGCATCTGCGGCTCCTGCACGGTTGGCCCCTACCGGATATGCGTCGACGGCCCGGTTTTCACAAGCCAGACTCTTAAAGACCTGCCCGAGTTCG
>QMXU01000026.1 GCA_003662305.1 Candidatus Hecatellales archaeon | reverse complement strand
GGCCTGGACCGCCCCATCAACGCTTATTTCGTAGGGCTCTGCTGCCTTGTAAGGCTCCGAAGGTTTTTGTTTTGGCTGACTGGTTAAGGGCTAGAGGCTATGGCTAACTCGGTTGACATGTCAGCAATGCTTTACGAAATGGCCACCATAGGCACAACCATGTCCATAGTTATAGTTCTCACATGGACCATAACCCTTACACTAATCCAAGTAATGCCCGAGAATAATTACACTCAGAAAGCTGGAGCCGGTGAAAAAGCCTCTAGCACAGCCTTAACGTTGGAAGCTTGGCTAAGGCTGAGAGCTGGAAGCCGACACTCCCCTATTTTTTGAAGCCTTCAGCTTTATCCTTAACAAGTTTCAGCAGGGTTTTCTCCAGTTTTCTAACTCCGTGCTGCCACGAGAATTTTTCTGCAAGTTTTCTCCCGTTTTTTGAGAGTTTGATGGCTAGTTTTTCGTCTTTCAGGATGGATGTCAGCTTGCTGGCGAACTCTGCAGGGCTGTCGGCTACCAAGTAGTCTTCTCCTTCTCTTCCTTTAAGCCCTTCAACTCCAAGCCTTGTTGAGATTAGGGGCACTCCTGAGGCTAGTGCTTCCAAGGTTTTGCCTCTGAAGCC
Source organism: Candidatus Hecatellales archaeon (assembly GCA_003662305.1). Lineage (GTDB taxonomy): Archaea > Thermoproteota > Bathyarchaeia > Hecatellales > Hecatellaceae > B25. Next base: position 10,099 of record QMXU01000026.1, on the reverse strand, counting down.
TCCTCCAAGCCTCACCGGAACTGCCATGGCTTTGCTCATGTGGAGGTATGGCCTCACATCGTCAACGTAGCCTGTTACCACCACGCTTTCATCTGCCTCTAAAGCTTTAACCTCCGGTGGGGGGGCTTTGCCTACCACGTAGAACCTTACATCCGGGACCTCCCTTTTCACCTCAGGGTAGATTTCCCGGTAGAAGTATAGGACGGCGTCGACGTTTGGCTCATGCCCGAAGTTTCCCAGGTAGCATACCACGTTTCCAGCTGGCTTCCATCCTTCAGGCGTGAAGTATTCTACGTCAACCCCGTGGGGTACAACGTTCACCTTCAAGTCTGGGGCGTACCTTAGAAGGGTTGCCCTGTCCTCCTCCGTCAGGGTTAAAACCTTGTCGGCTGAACGGTACATTTCAAACTCGTATTTTCTGAGTTGCAGATAGTGGAGGTAGGCTTTCAAGCCTTCCCAGCTTAAACCTTTAACCCTGAAAACTTTAAGCCTAGCATCCGTGTAGCATTCGTGAACCGAGATGACTCGGACGACCTGCCCTGGTATTCCCCTGTTCCGGTAGAGGTATTGCCCCATGAAGGAGTATTCGGCGATGATACAGTCGTAGTTTTCCTCCTCCGCCATCCTGTTAAGTTTAAGCTTTAACTCAGGCGAGTAGAGCTTAAGCATGTAGCTGGGGACGCTTGAGAAAAGGTAGCGGTAGACCTCTCCCAGTAAGCCTTTCGCGGGGGGAAACCTCACAAGCTCGATGCGGCTGCAGTACTCCTCCAGCGACGGCAGAAACTTTTCGTCTTCAGGATTGTAGAAGGATAGAAGGTGGACTTCATGGTTTCTTGAGAGATATTTAATCCGGTTGTAGACTATGATGGGGCCGCCGACAACTTTAGCGTGGGGGAGCTCCTTGCACATAAACAGGATTTTCAAGCTTCTAAGCCCCGGGAAACGCTTTATTAATTAAGGTGAACCCTTTTAAACCTTATCTGGGGTTCAACCTTTGAGGACAGCCATAGTCATTCCAACCTACTGGACTGACAGGGCTGAAAAACCCCAGCTGGGAGAAGCCATATACGACCATCCAACCGTGCTGGATGAGAGCTTCGAAACTCTCTCCCGCTGCCTGGAAAGCCTCACCAAGCTGAAGGGGGGATTCGAAGTCCTCGTCCTAGCGGTTCCTACGCGGATGAGCCTGGCTGGCAGGGTGGAGAAGCGTGTGGGAGAAATCGTTAAGCCCTTCAGAGGGAAGCTTAACCTTAAAGTTTTCTATCCTTCAGACCTTAGGAGGCTGAAGAGGAGGCTGGAGAAGGAAGACTTCACCAGGTTTTCCAGCTACGTGAGTATGCACGGTTACGGGAACGTTAGAAACCTCTGCCTCCTGCTTCCCTACCTTTCAGGATTCGATGTGGCTGTTTTGCTGGACGACGACGAGCTTGTCACCGACAGAGAATTCCTGGAGAAGCCTCTGGAGTCCATTGGAAAAAAGTGGAAGGGAAAGCTTGTTGGAGGGGTAGCCGGCTACTACGTTTACAAGGGTAGAGGCTACCGTCTGAAGGAGACCGAAGCCGTATGGAATTTATCCTGGAATAAGGCAGCCCTCATGAACGAAGCCTTCAAGATACTGGAGTCGCGGAGGAGACTTAACCCGGCCAGCTTTGCCTTCGGGGGGTGCATGGCTGTTCACAGGAGGCTGATGGAAAAGGTAGCCTTCGACCCTTGGATAACCCGTGGGGAAGACATAGACTACCTGCTGTGCGCTAGGCTCTACGGCTTCGAGTTTCTGCTTGACAACCGGTGGAGTATACTTCATGACCCCCCGCCTAAGAGGAGAGGGTTCTGGGGTGAATTCGAGCAGGATGTCTACCGCTTCCTATACCAGAGGGAGAAACTCAGGCTGCTGGAAAAGAAACTTGAAAAATGCATTCTGGATGAGCGTTTAGACCCTTTCCCAGGCTACTTCCTTAAGGACGACTTAGAGGGGAAAATATTGGTTACAGGGGTCCTAGCGGTTCTAGGCTTGAAGAGAGAGGAGCTTTTCCATGCGAAAAGCCTCTCTCAGCTTGTTAAAGCCTTCCGGGAAGTGGAAGTTCTTCTGAGAAAAGCCGAGAAGTATGCCTTTGAAAACGCAGGCAGATATCTTGGATTTCAACGTTTATGGGCTGAAACCTTGCGGAAGATGGAAGGGGAAATCGAACTTCCCCTAGAGGAATAATAAACGTTTAGAGCAGAAAATTTAAATTTTCTCGTCATGTAAACTTTTTCATGCTTGAGGGCAACCAGATGGAGCCTATACCGCAAATTTTACGCTCCCTCAGGGTTTTCCGTCAAATCCTATCAGATATGGCTGAAGCCCTTGGGAAGCTTTCGAAGAGAGCCAAAGGCCCTCTGAGCTTTCACGCGTCTTTGGCCCATAACAGGATTAGGATGGTTGCGGAAAACCTTGGAGAAGCCTTAAGCCTCGTAGGTGTTTCAACCTCAAAGAGGATGGGTGAAGATGAAATATATAAGGAGGCAGGCTCGATAGCAGTCGAAGCCTTGGAGGGAATGAGGGAAATCGTAGGCCTTATCGAAAGTATAAACGAGGGGAAAGCAGGTCTTTCACATCTTATACCATACCTCAAGAAGTACATGGAAACTGTAGACCTAGTCACAGGAGTTTTAAGAGTTTACATAGGCTTCCTCGAGGAGGATGGAAAGGCTGAAGTGCGGAACCTTGCCTTTGCCCTGCATAGCACCATCCAAGACCTAACCATTATCAGGCAGAGGCATGAACAGCTTATGAAAATGTTCAACCATCCAGGCCAGCCTTGAAGACTTCGCCTCTAACCCCCTTTTAGCCCTTGTAAGGTTTACCGTACGAGTCTGCATAGGTGATTTCGCCTATTTCCCTTCTTGCGGTAGCCCGGGGAGTTTCAGCGGGGTATCCAAGCGGTATTAGGGCGACTATTTCGATGTCTTCGGGAATCTTGAGGATGCGTTTGGCTTCTCCATGGTTGAAGGCTCCCACTATTACTGTTCCAAGCCCTAGGGCGTAGGCTGCCAGGCACATGTTTTCCACGGCCAGGGCTACGTCGAACATGTACCACCAGGCTCCTTTATCCGTTACAGGCTGTCCCGCCTTGATTCCTGCGAGGCCGGGTTTGGCGCAGACGGCTAAAACCACAGGGGCGTTGGCTGTGGCGTCTATGGCAGGGTTTCTAGGCGTAAGAGTTTGGGAGAGCCTTCTTTTAGTTTCCGCGTCTTTTACAACGATGAAACGCCAGCATTGACTGTTAGCCCAAGAGGGAGCCCACCGTCCAGCGTCTAAAACCTTCATTAAAACCTCCTCGGGAACCGAGTCGGACTTATACTTTCTGACGCTTCTCCGCCCGTGGATGGCGTCGAAAACTTCCAAGCCTTTTCACCCCTAGAACTCGTAGGGGCTGCCGGAATTTAAAACTTTAATTACTTTTATTTTGCAGTCTGGCTTTTCCTGTTTATGGCTTCTCTGGCTTCCTTGATGGTTCTGGTGCCGAAGTAAAAGGCTATGATGGTTATGACTATCCATTTGAAGGTTTCGATAAGCGTTTTAGCAGTGTCCATAGAGGATACCTCCACGAAGGCTACTACCGACATGAGAGTTAAAAACGACAGGATAAGGCTTGAAGTCAATGCCTTACGCATTTCTCCTTTATTGAGGTTTGGCTCCTCTGACAGGAAACTGGCTATAATTAAAACCCCGAAGAAGGAGACCAGTCCTACACCTGCAACCACTAAGATAAGTATGGCGTGAAACGTCTTGGCTAACAGGGCTCCGGCTGCTAGGAGAGCTAAGTTTATGGCAACCGTATAACGAGCCCAGCTTACCGCCCTGTTCACATCTTTCTTGGAAGCTTCTGTTTTTCCGGTCATGGCCGAACACGATTATAACCCTTCAATGGCTGGACATTTAAACTTTAAACGGGAGAAAAACCTTTGAAGATGAAGCCTCCAGAATATGTTAAATGCGTTTACTGGGAAACCATAAATAAGGAGTCTCGGAATAAACTGGGATGGGATAGCTTTGCCTCGGCTTCACATAGCTTCGGAAAAAGAAATACTGGATGGGAAAACCACCGACATATACTTCGTACGTACAAAGAAGATTTTGAAGAAGGAAGGATTAGACCGGAAGCATACCCTAGCTGAGGTGACAGCCAGCGACCTGCCGGAAGGATGGAAGTGGGCTGTCCTCTGCGGAGTTGAAGAGGTGGCAAGGCTTTTCGAAGGGCATCCCGTAAACGTTTACAGCCTCCCAGAGGGAACCATCTTCCAAGCCTTCGACAGTCGAAGGGTTAGAATGCCTGTGATGGTGGTTGAGGGAGCCTACTATGACTACTGCCTCTTGGAGACGCCTATGCTGGGCTTCCTATGTCAGGCTTCAGGAATCGCTACGAAGGCTGCGAGGGTTAGGAAGCTGGCGGGGAAAAGCCTCCTCGTATCCTTCGGCATCAGGCGTATGCATCCGGCTATAGCCCCAATGATTGACAGGGCTGCCTACATAGGAGGATTCGACGCTGTATCATGCCTTGTGGGAGCCAGGCTTATAGGTGAAAAGCCTACTGGAACCATGCCTCACGCACTGGTAATTTTGCTTGGCGATGTTGCTTCAGCTGTGAAGGCTTTCGACAAAACGGTTGAGCCGGGGGCTTCTCGAATCGCCTTGGTGGATACTTTGCTCGACGAGAAGGTTGAAGCGTTGAAGGCGGCTGAGGCTTTGGGGAGAAAGCTTTCAGGGGTGAGACTTGACACTCCAGCCTCTAGGAGAGGCAACTTCGCCGAGATAGTCAGGGAGGTCCGCTGGGAACTTGACCTGAGAGGGTACAGACACGTGAAAATCTTCGTTTCAGGAGGAATACGGGAAGACAGAATTCCCGAGCTTGTTGAGGCTGGAGTTGAAGGCTTCGGGGTTGGAACAAGCCTGAGCAACGCTCCAACCGTAGACTTCGCCCTCGACATCGTTGAGGTTGAAGGGAACCCCCTGTCGAAGAGGGGGAAACTGGCTGGAAGGAAAAACCTTTGGAGGTGCAGCAAGTGCATGGCTGACCTGGTGCTTCCAGCAGGGAAACCCCAGCCCTCCTGCCCCAAATGCGGAGGAAAAATGAGGAGCATGCTTAAGCCTTTAATAGTGAAGGGGAAACTGGCTGGGAAACTTCCTAAGCCACCAGAAATACGCCAGTACGTTTTATCCCAGCTTAGGAAGATTGAGATTTAGGAGTATTCACGCCAGGTGTACCTGCACTTGGTACACCGGAAAAACTGGGTTGAAGACTCGTCAGCCCCCCGGGTTTGAACCATCCACACGTAGGCTTCCTTGTTCCCGCAGCGGGGGCATTCAACCCTTTGGGTTGGAGCCGTCTTGAGGTTTGCCTCTCTCTGGCTTATGACTACGATGGCTTCCTGGGGGGTAAGCTTCTCGGTAGGCCTTCTAATGACGGTTTCACCTTCACTGCTTGAAGACTTGCTTTTAACCTCGTAGTTGCAGTTGGGGCATTTGAGCACAACCTTTGAGGAGCGTTTACCCTCCTTAATAGCTAGGGCCAGCCTCATTCCACACTTAGGACAGAACTGCAACGCTGCTTTCTGCCTCCAAAGGCTTCAAACCGCGAAGTGCATAGGAGGCAAGCCTCCTTTTAAAGATTTCTATTCTTACGTAGGTTCAAACGGAGAAGCTTTCCGTAGGCTTCCGCAAGCATCCTAGCAACTCTTAAGGGCTCAGGGGTTGAATGGTGAGCTGTGGAGGCTTCGACGACTAGGGCAGCCTCATCCAGGCTCAGCCTGAAAACCTTAACCCAAACCTTCCCGAAGCCTAGTTTTAAAGGCGAATAGCCGCTTCTGCCTGAAGCCTTCTCGCGGAGGAGTATGAGGGGTCTTCTAAGCCTTTCAGCCAGCCAACCCCATTCTTCGGTTTTAACCTGCCATGGGAAGCCTCCGTCAGCCATGACAACCTTAACCTGGCCGTAGTGGCCGGACCTTTTGACCATGCGGTTTAAGGCTTTAACAGGGCTGCTGTGGAGGCTGGCGGAGGTTTTAAGCACCCCGTCAAGCCAGTGCTTGCCTCGGAAGACCACTCCCAGAATTGGTAGGCGTTTCAGGCTTCTTGAAGCTTTAACGCCTGTAACGGCGAGAACCCTGATTTCAGGCTTAACCTTCCTCAGCTTCCTCCAGCCTCCTGTAGGCTTCGCTGAGAAGCCTGGCTAAGGACCCTGCAAGGCTTTCACGGCTTCCAGGGGTCAACCCTTCAATCAGCTCCCAGGCGGAAAGCATTCCTCTGGCGGTCGCGTAGGCGAGGAGGGCTTCAGCTGCTCCTCCTATTTCCCTCCGTGAAAGCCTTTTAGGCAGCTTGCCCCTTAACCCCGCTTTTTTAACAGCCTCTGCGAGAACTCTGTTGTCAAGCCGTAATCCTCTCGGTTTACCTTCTCTCAGGCTTTGAGCTGTAGAATAAGCGAAATTCAGGTAGGCGTCTCCCAGGCTGGCAACCTCCTTATCCGTTAAAACCTCGGAGGCTTTCCCCTTAGCCCTGAGAACTCTGGCTAGGATTTCCTCTATTCGGGGGAAGCTTCCCTCAGGCTTCAAAGGCTATCCAGAGAATATTAGGTGAAACCTGCTTTTAGCTTTCCTCTCCCAGCTGGGGAAACTTTACGCTTTCTTTTCATATTCTTTAACAGCTTTCTCGAAGGCTTCTCTGAACTCGGCGGTTTCAGCTTTAATCTTGTCCAAGGCTTCGAAGAGGATGTCGAAGACCGGTTTCCCCCCTTTAACCTTAAGGTGGAAGTCTGCTGTTTCCAGCAGCCTATGCGGTATTTTCTCTCCAGCAGCCTCCACACGCTTGTCTTCAAGCAGGGTTTTCTGGAGGAGGTTCAGAAGCGTGTAGGTTTCACCTTTAATTTCCAGTTCCAGCTCGTTTTTGCCTACCTTCAAAATTTTAACTTCCAAGGTTTACACCTCAAATGACATCGTATTCCTCGCTTACCTTTCTCCTCTCGGTTTTACCGCATTTCTCGCATTCTAAGATTTTCCTGTTCTTCCTGTAGGTTAAGGAGCCTCCACATCTGGTGCAGTAGGCTTTAATCACCCCTAGGTTTCTGCCGGCTGTGGTAAGCTGGTAGGGCAGATTTTCAACCCCGATGATGCTGGCTTTAATCAGGTCTCCGGGGCGGAAGGCGTCGTGGAGGCTTTTAAGGAAGCCTCTGACCGCGTAGGATACGTGGATGATAGCTGTGTAGGGCCTGTTGAGTTTTTCACCGTTTATGCTGAGCACTTTGACGGTTGCCATTTTATCTTGAACCTGCTGGACTTCACCTATGATTATGGAGCCCTTCCTTGGGATGGGTGGAACCCTTGTTTTAGGTTGAACGCTTATCCTTTTCCTCTTCAGGTCGATTACCACTTTACCCAGCGTTCTCGAGTATATTACTCCCTTCTCGGTGTAGGTTCCTCTTCCAGCCTGGAACTCTTCGATTACGCCAAGCCTGTCGCCGGGGGTTACAAGATCCTGTCCCCGTTTAACCTTTAATTTATCGCTCAACCTGTTTCAACCCTGTAAATTTCCACTTCAACACTTCTTTCAGGCTTCCTGTGAAAGCTGAACATGTAGGGTATAATTATCCGGGATTTAAAGGCAGCCGTTATCCGGCCTCCAAACTTCTGGACGGCAGCTGAAATATGCCGCCGGTTCCCAGCCTTATGCACACTATAAACTATGGGGGCTAGGGTTAAAGCTTTTCCCAGAAACTCTAGGTCAGCACCCCTACGCCAGACGCCGAAGGGAGGATTCTCCACCACCAAGTCGAAGCCTCCCCTCACAGCCTCCAGTGAACCTGCAATCCAGTCTACGTTTTTAACCCCAAGCGAGAAAGCGTTCTCCCGGGCGACCTTGACGGCTTCGGGGTCCAGGTCTAACCCCACCACGTATTCGGCGCCCAGCAGCGATGCTCCTAAAGCAAGGATTCCGGTGCCGCATCCGAGGTCGCAGACAACCCTGCCAGCCAGGTCGTTGAAGGTGTAAGCCGCGGTGTGGAGAAGCGTTGAAGCCAGCCTTGGAGGGGTTTGATACTGCTCCAGGCGGACTTTGGGTTTAGGATGCGGTTTAACCTTTCCAAGCATGACCTCCAGTTCCCTACGCCTAACGATTCTGGAAACAGTCAAAGCAGGTTAGCCTCCGAAGACACCGAGGAACTTGGAAGCTGGAACCAGAGGCCTGCTAAACCTTTCAGCATCGTCAAGCCCAAGCCTAGGGCAGGCTGTGCAGACGAAAGCTTCGATGTCAGGGAAGCCTTCAAGCTTCAAGCTGTCAACCTCGTCGAGGCTTAGAAGGGTGGGATGCTTTCCAAGCCTTTTGAGTTTCCGTGCAACTTTAAGCGTTAGCTGGAGGTTGAACTGGCCTGGCTTCATTCCGACGATCACTCCAACCCTGCGGGCTTCTCCTAGGCGTAGGAAGTTGGCTTTAAGCTTTCTCTTCACTTTTTCGCCTGCCTCTGAAACTTCCACGGCTTTCCCGCTGTGGGGGTCTGCTGCTACAACAGGCTTTCCAGTAGACAAATACACGCCTAGGGCGTGGAATACTCCTCCCCCAAGATGAAGGTAGGCTTCAACCTTGCCGCTTACGGACTCGGCGGCGGAAACGTTGCAGCCTAGGATTTGCCCTAGATAGGCTACGCCATGCCCTTTAGGGCTTCCAACCTCCACCTGTTTTTCTTCAGCCTCTAAAATCTTCCTGGCTTCCCCAAGCCTGTGAACATGCTGGAGGCTTACGGTAAGCCCAATTTTACGGTGGGAAGAAAGCATGGGGAGAGCTGCCCTAACGGCTTCCCCCACCCTGAATTTGCATCTGGCTTCAACGTAGACCACTTTGGGCTTTGGAGGCGGGGGCAGAAAGGCTGTATGGCCGAAGTGGACCAGTAGGTCTGCTTTAAGCCTTTCAGCCTCTGTTAGGGCTAGGTCGCAGCCTCCGTAGCAGGAGCCTGCTGAAACGTAAACTTCCACTCCTGCTCGCCTGCCTATTTCAGCCGTGAGAGCTTGAGCGTAAGGTTTAAGCCCGTCGGGCATCTGCAGTAAAACTTTCCCAGCCTTGGAAAGTGAGATTTCCCGTAGAATTCTGTCTAGCTCAAAATCGTAGGGAGCCTCCAAAAAGGGCTGCCTCCTTTAGGGCTGTGGAGGAGGGCTTACACGTTCAGCTTTTCTGGAGGGGTGCTATCTGGATGGTGCAGGGAGTTGGAAGCTTGCTTGCTCCAACCTTTAAGGCTTTCTTGGCAACTTCAACGCCTTCAGCGTTAACTTCGATTTCGACCACGGGTTTTCCAGCTTCAACCCTGGCTGCTAGGCCTACTGCCTTGCCGAAGGCCCTCCTCATTCCCTCCTGAAGCCTGTCAGCTCCTGCGAAGGCCATCATCTTGTTTTCGCGGAGGACCACGTGGGGGTAAGCCTTGATGCGGAGGCAGTAGTTTTCTCCTCCAAGGCTGTCTGCAAGCTGCTTGTTCACCGCTACCCTTAGGGCTTCCAGGGCGTTGTGGCGGATTTGAACTTTCCTTAGGGGTAGAAGGGAAACCTTGTAGGCGAAGTTGCCTTTAGAGTTGCCCATGGTGAACTTGGTTATTTTAGGCTGGGGGGCGCCGTGAATATATTCACGTCTAACGTAGGGCATTCCAGCCGGGGTTCTGTAGTTTTTACCCTTCAAAGCTTTTCCAGCCTCTCCACCAGAACACAGAGGGCAAGCCTACTAATAAACCTCACCATAAAGCCTATTAAGCTTGAAGGGCTAGCTGAAAGCCGGCTTGGAATACGTTAAGGTCAAAGCTAAATCGCTGCTTAACAGGCTTAAACGCAGGGATGACTGGTATAAGTGCGCCTACACGCTTAACCCTTACAGGGGATGCCAGTTTGCCTGTCCCTACTGCTACGACGTAGCCCAGCAGTGGCGGGGACAATACCACGCCAAGTCAAGCGAGGTAGCATGGAAAATCTTCGTTAAAGAGAACGCTGTGGAAAGGCTTAGAGAGGAGCTGAGAGGGAAGCCTAGAGACATTGTAGCCATAGGCTCAGCTACAGACCCCTACCAGCTGGCTGAAGAAAAATTCGAGGTTACAAG
>QMXU01000025.1 GCA_003662305.1 Candidatus Hecatellales archaeon | reverse complement strand
GTCGGAAAGCTGGAGAAGCGCTGAGGAAGCCTTAGACTACGAGGCTTTCCTGGCTGAGCTTAAATGCGTGAGGATTCTTCATGCCTGGATTAACGAGGTTAGGGAGGCTGAGCTCTTAGAGAAATACCGGGTTGAGCCTGGAGACCTCTACCGGCTTGTGGAGAGAGCGGAATGGCTGCTTTACGCCGCCGGAGAGCTGGCTAAGCTTTTCCGCAGGAGGGAGTTTACAGCACCCTTAACCGAGCTTCGCCTGAGGGTTAAGCATGGGGTTAGAGCCGAGCTTCTGCCCTTAGCCTCACTGGAGGGGGTGGGAAGAATCAGGGCCAGAGCCCTTTACGCCGCCGGCTTCCACGCCCTTGAAGACCTTAAACATGCTCAGCCATCCCAGCTTGTCGCCGTTCCAGGCATAGGTGGAAGGCTTGCCAAGCGAATCAAAGAGCAGGTTGGAGGCTTGGTCCGTAAAGGCGAGCTGAAGGAGGCTGAAAAGCGTGGAACCCAAGACTCCATGGAGTCCTACGTTTCAGAAGGGTAAAGGCTAATATGGAAGCTCTAGGCTTTCAACTATGTTAAGCCGGGAAGGGTTAAACGGTTTGGGACTGAGGTACAGGCTTACAGCCATAGTAAACGTGTTGAAAACTGCTTCAAAGCCGGGACGCTCAGAGTTCTGGCTTCTCCTCAGAATATGCCTACTGGGGATAGCCGTCCTAGGCGCGGTAGGCTTCCTAATCCGCTATGTGTTCGCCATAGTAGGCTTGTTCACGTAATCAGGATGAAGAGAGGGTTTGACGGGTTTGACTGAAGAAGTTGAAGGGGAAACCCAGCCTCAGGAGGAGGCTTCTGAAAGCGTTGAGCAGGCTGAAGCAGCGGAGGCTAAGCCAGGCGAAAGCCAGGTATACGTGGTTAAGACAACCTCCGGGCAGGAGGCGAACGTTGCAAACCTAATATACATGAGGGCTTTAACCAACAAGCTTCCCATTTACGCTGTCATGGTGGCTGAAGGGCTTAAAGGCTACGTTTTCGTGGAGGCTGCAGGCCCCCACTTCGTGGACGACGCATCCTCCGGGATAAAACATGTCAAGCAGAGGCTTCAAGGCGTAACCTCCCCGGAAGACCTTGAACGCTACCTGCTGGTTAAACCCGTGGTTGAAGAGCTTAACGTGGAAGACGTGGTGGAAGTGGTTGGAGGACCGCTTAAAGGCATGAAGGCGAAAATAGTTAAAGTTGACAAGGTTAAAAACGAGGTTACCCTCGAGCTTCTGGAGGCAGCTGTAACCATGCCCATAACGGTTAACGCCGACTACGTCAGGCTTGTGAGCAGAGGCAAACGGGAAAAGGAGGAATAAAACCTGGGAGAGAAAAAAACCGTTGAAGCCCTGGTAAGCGGAGGCCAAGCTACAGCCGGCCCTCCCCTAGGGCCAGCACTGGGTCCCCTAGGCGTGAACGTTCCAGCCATCGTTTCAAAGATAAACGAGCTTACCTCCGACTTCTCCGGCGTGAAGGTTCCGGTGAAGGTAATCGTCGACATCGACACCAAGGAGTTCGAGGTTGAAGTCGGAACCCCCCCAACAGTAGCCCTAATAGTCAAGGAGCTGGGCGTTGAGAAAGGCTCTGGAAACCCCAAAGAAGAGAAAATCGGAAACCTAACCTTGGAACAGGTTAAAAAAATCGCCAGAATAAAGCTTGGGCAGTCCTACGCTAAAACCCTTAAGTCCGCCGCCCTGGAAGTGCTGGGAACCTGCGTGAGCATGGGAGTAACCGTGGAAGGGAAAGACCCCAAGGAGGTTCAAAAAGAAATGAGGGAAGGCGTCCACGACGAGTTCTTCAGGGAGGAAACCTAACATTTATTTTGGTGGCCTGATTTTCTTAACCTTCAGCTAAGGGTGCCTTCAGATGCAGGTTGACGCTGAAAGGCTTGAGAAAGCCTTGGAGGAGGCAGCTGGCAAGGCTAAAAGAAACTTCACCCAGTCCATGGAGTTAATCGTGAAAATCAAGGATGTAGACTTGAAAAGGCCTGAAAACAGGTTTAACGAGCTGGTTGAGCTTCCAAACCCCCACGGTAAAAACGTGAAAATATGCGTTATAGCCTCAGGGCAGATGGCTGTTGAAGCCAAAAAGGTTGGAGCCGACGCTGTACTCCAGAAAGACGACTTGGAAAGGCTGGCGGGAGACAGGAAGGCTGCCAGGGAGCTGGCGAAAAACTATGACTTCTTCGCGGCTGAAGCACCTCTCATGCCCTTGGTAGGAAGAATCCTAGGGCCGCTGCTCGGGCCCAGAGGTAAAATGCCCACTCCTATTCCTCCTAACTCGCCTCTGTCTCCTGTTATTGAAAGGTTCAGGCGCACCATCAGGATTAGGCTGAAAGACCAGCCTACCATTCAATGTCGGATTGGAACTGAAGACATGGAGGCTTCGAAGCTGGCTGAAAACGCTTTAGCCGTGATTAGAAGGCTGGAGGAGAAGCTGGAGAAGGGAGCCAGAAACATTGATAAGGTCTACGTTAAAACCACCATGGGTAGCCCTGTAAAGGTTGAGGCGGGAAAGCGTTGAGCCTGATCATGCCTGCTAAAGCCGTGAAGGCGAAAGACCTTAAAAAGCTTGAAGTGGAGAAACTGGCGGAACTCCTCGGAAAGTATAAGGTCATAGCGGTATGCGACCTTATGAAGGTTAGAACCGTTCAGCTTCAAACCTTGAGAACCAAGTTTAGAGACCAAATGCTCTTCAAGGTTGCGAAGAACAACCTCGTAAGGTTTGCCTTGGACAGGGTTTCCTCTGGGAAACCTGGCATCGAGAAGCTTAAGGAGTTCCTTGAAGGCCCAAACCTCTTCGTCCTAACGGATTTAAGTGCTTTCAAGCTTTCCATGCTCTTCGACCAGAACAGGATTATGCTTCCAGCCAAGGTTGGCGATGTGGCTCAAACCGACATCGTAGTTCACAAGGGGAACACGGGGCTTCCTCCAGGACCCATAATCAGCGACTTCTCAGACCTTGGAATCCCAACCAAAATCGAAAGCGGAAACATCATGATAACCAAGGACACCACAATGGTAAAGGCTGGAGAAACCATATCTGAAAAGGCTGCAAGCCTCCTAGGAAAACTCGGCATAAAACCCATAGAGGCCAAACTCAGAATCAAGGCAGCCTACGAAGACGGCGTCGTATACCCGTCAGACCTGCTAGCCGTAGACCTGGAAGGCTTCCGCCGAGACCTCGAAGCCGCTGCGCAGGCAGCCTACAACCTCACCCTGAACGCTGGCATTCCAACCCCCGAAACTCTGCCTCTACTCCTGGCGAAAGCCTCCACCGAAGCCCTGAACCTCCTAGCTAACGCCAACATTCCAACTCCTGAAACTCTGCCTCTAATTCTGGCCAAAGCTCGAAGCGAAGCCTTAGCTCTAGCCCAAAAACTCGCCAGCAAAGACGAGTCCCTAAAGGACCTAGTCGGCTAACCATGCTGGAAACCTTTTTACCGGCTGAAAGGCTTAAGTTAAGCCATGGAACGCAGGAAAATCGCTGGAATAGTCCTTGCAGCCGTGGGGGTAGGCTTGCTTTTCATGGTCTTCTACCAGGCCTACACCGCCTACTCCACACTTACGGAAGCCAGCTTTCAAGCCCCCGCCCAGCTTACCATCCCGTCTCCCCTAGGAGAAGTTCCCGTAGAGCTTCCAGGGCTTGGCTCCATCCCGAAAATCCTTAAGGTTATAGCAGACTCCATATACTTCGGCGTGATGATTGCTGCAGCCTCAAAAATCGCTGGGAAAGGCGTAGACCTGCTAAAAGACTGAAGAGTGAAGAAGCCTAAGCTTCCTTAAGAGGCCTGCCATAAAGCATCGTAGGGCAATGTTAATATAGGGCTGGTTTTAATCTCTGATATCTGCTGACGGTTAGAGTTTGGATGGTGGGTGGAATGTCTACAGCCTATGTTCATGCGGCCTTACTTCTCCACTTCGCAGGGCAGCCTGTAAACGAGGAAAACCTGAAGAAGGTTTTGGAGGCTGCCGGCCTGTCCCCCGACGAGGCCAGGGTGAAAGTTTTAACCGCAGCCCTCTCAGAAGTCAACATCGAGGAAGCCATCAAGACAGCGCCAACCCTGGCGGCTCCAGTGGCTGCCCCAGCAGCCCCCGCAGCCGAAGCGAAACCAGCTGAAGAAAAGAAGAAGGCAGAAGAGAAGAAAGAGGAAGAAGAGGAAAAGAAGGAGGAAGAAGCCCTTTCAGGGCTTGGAGCTCTCTTCGGCTAAGGCCGCCTTTAAACTCTAATTTTTTAGCTTTAACCTCATCCCTTTTAAGGTAGGGGTTAAACTTGGGTAAGCTTGTTTTCGTAGGGCTGGGGCTCAGAGGCCTAGGCGGAATCCCACTGGAAGGCCTTGAAAAGGCTAGAGGCGCCGACAGGGTTTTCCTTGAGCTTTACACAAGCCCCATGGCTGACTTCTCACCGGAGAAGCTTGAAAAGCTCTTAGGCAAGCCTGTCACGCTGCTTAGAAGAGTTGACCTGGAAGATGAGGGTGGAAGAAAGGTTTTGGAGGCTGCCGGGGGAGGATGCGCGGTTTTCATGGTTCCAGGCGACCCTCTGATAGCCACAACCCACGTAGACCTGAAGCTCAGAGCCTTGAAGGCTGGGGTGAAGGTTGAAGTGGTTCATGCAGCCTCCATCTACTCGGCGGCTCCCTCCATATCCGGCCTCCAAATCTACAAGTTCGGTAAAACCGTGACCATTCCTTTCCCGTCCAGCGGCTACACGCCTGAAACCCCCTACGAAGTGCTCAGGGAAAACCTTTCCAGAGGGCTTCACACGCTTATCCTCCTAGACTACGACGCTGAGAAAGGCAGGTGGATGACCGTTAAGGAAGGACTCCAATACCTTCTCTCGGTGGAGGAAAAACGTGGCGAGGGAGCAGCCCGCCCTGAAAGGCTTGCCCTAGGCCTCGCAGGAGTCGGCGGGCCTGACGTGGAAATCCGGGGGGGAGCCATGGGAAGGCTTGCTAAAGCCGATTTCAAGCTTAAGCCGCAAACCATAATAGTTCCTGGAAGTCTCCACTTCGTTGAGGCTGAAGCCTTAAAGGTTTTGGCTGGAGTATCCGCGGAGGAGCTTAACCTTGAATCTCCAGGCTGACCTTGAAGAGAAGTACAGGCGTTACAGTGAAAACCTTGGCAGGGCTTTTTCAACCTTGAAGTTTAAGGATGAAAACTCTCTCCCAGCTTCGAAGGTTAGGGAAGTGGTTTCGCTGGCTAAGTGCTACCATGAGGATGCAGGGCACTTCCACAGTAAACGTATGACGGTTACGGCTTTGCTGTCTCTCGCCTACGGGGAAGGGCTCCTAGACGCCCTGAAAATGCTGGGCCTCGTAGATTTCAGGTGGGGTGGAAGGCTTGGAGAGGAAGGGTAAGCTTGTTTTAGCCTCCGGCGTCTTCGACCTCATCCATCCAGGACACCTCTCCTTCTTGGAGAAGGCTAAGGAGGCTGGAGGATCGGGCGCCCAGCTCCTAGTGGTCGTAGCCCGCGACTCAACTGTTGAAATGTTGAAGGGAAGCAAGCCTGTAATCCCAGAGGAGCAGCGTAGGCTGCTGGTGGAAAGCCTTAAACCGGTGGACAAAGCCGTGCTTGGAAGCGAAAAATTCGACATGGCAGGCATCATAGAGCGCTACAGGCCTGACATCGTGGCAGTCGGCTACGACCAGAACCTCATAGAAGCCGAAGTGAAACGGATAGTAAGCGAGCGGGGGTTCCCCGTTAAAATCGTGAAAATAGGGAAGTTCGGACCTAAAGGCCTGGACAGCTCCTCAAAAATTAAGAGGCTTATAGCCCGCATAAGCAGGGAGCTGGAAGGCTAAATTAGCTCTAAGGTCGGCCCTGTTAAATCTATTTTCAGGCCGAAGCCCCTTTTCAAGGCTTTCCTGTATACGGCTTCCGCTGTGGCTATGTCCTGGATGGCGACACCTGTCGAGGCGAAAACCGTGATTTCGCTGGGGGAGGTTCTGCCAAGCTTCCTGCCGAGGGCGATCTCCCCTATTTCACCGTAAACGTCCTCCTTGGAGATTAAACCCTGGCTTAAGGGCACGTTTATCTCCCCGCTGTGGCTGCTATGCTCTAGGTCGTCGACAACTATTTTCGCTTTTTTAAGGATTGAAGGGTCAAGCTCCTGTTTTCCCGGTGCGTCAGCCCCCACAGCGTTTATATGGGTTCCAGGCTTCACCCATTCTCCCATTACGGTCGGCCTTCTGGAAGGAGTTAAAGTGGCTACCACATCGCAGCCTTCAACAGCGTCCCTCACGGTTTCAGCCACAACCAGCTTCACGCCGGAGTATTCCTCAGCCATCTTCCCGACGAACCTCTCAGCTGTTCTGCGGGTTCTGCTCCAAACCTTAACTTTGCTGGGCTTCATAACATGGTTTAGGGCTTCGAGGTGGGCTACGGCTTGAAGCCCGGCGCCGACGAGGCCTAAGCTGTCTGCGTCCTTTCTTGCAAGGTATTTGGTGGCAACGGCGCTGGCGGCAGCGGTTTTCGCAAGGGTTATCCATGTTGCCTCCAAGATTGCCAGTATGGCTCCTGTTTCAGGGCTGGCAAGTACTATTATGCCTGCCACGGTTGGAAGCCTGTGCCTCCTCCGGTTTTCAGGGTGGGTGTTAACCATTTTCACTCCTGCAATGTTCAGCTTCTCAAGGTAGGCAGGCATAAACCTGTGGTCTCCATCATACTTCTCGTAGAAAAGGTAGGATTTCAGCGGCGACTGAACCCTTCCAAGATTCTTCTCCTTAAAGGCTTCCTCCACCGCCTTCACGGTTTCCTCCATGGTCAGGAGAGCCCTAATCTCCCCGTCTCCCAGCATCAGGATTTCCAATCTTCAAGCATCCCCCTTTAACTATCCTGTTTAAAGCAGCCCTTTAAGCCTTACCAGGCTAAAAGAAGTCTTCCAGGGTTCCCTGCCTCCTTGAAGGAGCCTCCGCAACTCCGGCTTCCACCGTCTCCTCCAGGACAAGCCTACCGTAAACTCCGTCGTATCCAGGCTTAATTTTCACCCTACCCTCCCTTACGGCTGCCAGGAGGCGTGCAACCGTTTTCCCAGCCAGCCTCTCAACTTCCCCGTAGGATGCGTTCAGCATCACGTCGAACTCGCTTCCAAGCTTTGATGTCAGCCCGCTGTAGACCTCCCAAACCCTCCGGTCCTGCGGGTTCCCCAAGCCTAAGGAGACAGCTATTATCTCGGATAGGGGGATGAGGTGCACGTAGTCTGGGGCTCCGGGAAGCCTGTAGCCTTCAGGCCTGTCCGCCAGCTCTTCCACCCGCTCTTCCACCCCCTTCGTCATACGTTTACCGCAGACAGGGCATACTCCCCCAAGCTTCACCGCCTCCCTGGCAGGCATGGAAACCCCGCAGTTCCTATGCCCCGTCCAATGGTATTTTCCATATGAGGGGTCCGTCTCCACGGTTAGGAGGAACCCTCCGCTTCTTCCAGCCTTCACCGCCTCTATTATAGCCCGGTAGCTTGGCTCTTTAACCTCTAAAACGTTGGCTTCCCTGCCCAGCCTCCAAGGCCAGTAGCTGTGGCTGTCAGAGTTCGAAATGATGGCAAGCCTGTCAAGCTCGCTCACCCTCCAGTTCATAGGAGGGTCGGAGGAAAGCCCTGTCTCCAGAGCGTAAACTCTTCCAGCCATGTCCTGGTAGCAGTCTTTAAGCCTGTTAAACCCGCTGAAGGCTCCGAAAAGGCTGAACCAAGGTGTCCAAGCGTGAGCGGGGAAGAGGAAAAGCCAGCTTGAAAGCTCTGTTACAGCCTCCACAAGCTCAGGAGGGCTTACAGCCAAGGTAGGCCTTCCATCCGCCTCCAAGCTCCCATACCTGGAAAGCACATCTGAAACCTGCTCCGCCACCTCCAGGCTTGGCGCCCAAATAACATGGTGGATACGCTTGGTTCTCCCTTTAAACTCGGAGATGGTGCAGACCTCGGCTGTAACCATAAAGTATACTTGGCCTTCAGGCTGTCCAGCAGGCTTGTAGAGCCCCTCAAAAACCGAGGGCTCCAAGCCTTCTTTAAGCTCTTTAAACCAGCTTGGATGGGTGAAGTCTCCTGTTCCAACCACGTTTAACCCTTTAACCTTCGCAAACCTTGCTATGTGCTGGATGTCCATGTCCCGGCTTGTAGCCCTGCTATACTTGGAGTGGATATGCCCGTCCAGGATAATCCTCAACCCTCAAGCCGCCTCTCAAACAAAAGGAAAATATCTTGGTTGAAGGTGAAAAGCTTAATGGGATGAAACAGGAAGCCGCATACCTGCTGTTCCTGAAAGCCGGCAGCCCAGTGGAGGTTAGGGTTGGAAGCCTCGGCCTGCTAAGCCTCCCCGCAGGATACTATGTTTACGCTGGCTCGGCTGGAGGCCCGGGAGGAGTTAAAGCAAGGGTTGGAAGACATCTCCGGCTTGCAAGGCTTAAGGCTGGAAAGGTGAAATGGCACATAGACTACCTGCTCACAGACCCAAAAGTCGCCGCCTTTGAATCTTGGAAGATTGAAAATCACGGCCGAATTGAGTGTGCAGTTTCAAAGGAAATTGAAAAGGTTTCAGACCTTACGGTTCCAGGTTTCGGCTCCTCAGACTGCAGGCTTGGCTGCAGGGGACACCTGCACTATTTCAGGCGTGACCCCCGGAGAGCTGTTAAGAGGCTTCTAGCCAAGCTTGGCTTCAAGACATCAAAAGTTTAGGCTTTCGGCTTCTCCAGCATGATTTCTATGGTGCTGACGTTAGACTTTCTGCCCTCCCTTTCAAGGGTTTCCGTGTTTATGCTTATGTTTTTAACGTTCAGGTCCTTTATGAAGGCTCTTCTAAGCAGTTCAACCACGTCTACAGCCTTGCTTATGGCTGAGCCTCTCGCCCTGACGGACACGCTGTTTATGCCCTGGTTGAAAAAGGTTAGCACGGCTATCACATAGTTCATCACAGGCTTTTTACCTACCAAGACGGCTGCCGGCTGTGCTTCTGCCTCCTGGTCTGCCATTCTGTGCACCTCCACTCCTAGAACACTGCTCTTCGCAGCGTTAACCGCTATTTACTTAGCGATTAAGCTTTGAAAAAGATTTTGGTTGAAACAAACAATATTACTTGCCTATGCATATTCTCTTTTTTGGAGGCTTAAACCCCGTTGGTGCACTCCGACAAGGCTGCTGGAGAAGCGGCTTTAGGCTCATGCCCCCTCTGCAGGCGAGGCGAGCTTAAGCTTTCCTACGCCGAAGAGGACATTCCAGGCTTTGGAAGGCTTCTGCTGCTAACCTACAAGTGTGAAGGCTGCGGGTACAAGTCTAACGACCTCATCCCCGTGAAGGCGAGGGAGCCCGCCTCCTACAAGGTTAAAATTGAAGGAGTTGAAGACTTGAAGGTTAAAGTGGTCAGAGCCAGCAGCGGCTTCGTGGAAATACCTGAGCTGGGCGTCGAAATCAAGCCTGGACCAGCCTCCGAAGGCTATGTAACCAACGTGGAGGGGCTTCTGGCAAGGGTTGAGGAAGCTGCCTCCACGCTTCAAGGGGACAGGGAGGCTGAAGGCAGCCTCAAAGCCTTCCTAGCGAAGCTTAAGAGGGCTATGGACGGGGCTGAAGTCTTCACGGTTATAGTTAAAGACCCTTTAGGCAGCAGCGCCCTTGTCTCAGAGGTTCCCGGGAAAGTGGAGAAGCAGTCTTTAAGCTGGGAGGAAGCTGAAAAGCTGAGAAGGCAGCTTGTAGGTGTAGCCTTTGAGTACAGGTGAAATAAGCCCTACCATATTCCACTTCCTCGAGCGGAACGTAGGGCGGAGGGTTGTGGTCATAGTTGAAAGGGACTTCGGCTATGAAGGCTTAATCGAGGCTGTAAGCCACACCCCGCCTGGAATATGGCTGGCAGACGCTGAAGCCATAGTGCTGAGGACAACCGTTGCAAACCCCATCCCGAGAATCGTAGCCAAGGAGAGGAAAAGCGAAATTTTCATCCACCTGAACTCCGTTCAGAGAATAGAAATTCTGCCTGAGAAGGCTTCCAAGGGAAAATAGCCTCTCTCAGCTTCCAAGCAGAAGAGGAGCCAGTGAAACCGCCAGAATGAAGGCTACAACTATGGTGATAATCACTTCAGGCCTAACCTTTATCCCGAAGGATTCCTCCTCGTAGAACCTTAGCAGCCCGGCTGTGGAGGTAGGCATGGGCGCACGGCTTTCCCTCCGCTTAGTCCTGCTCAAACTTGCAGCCCTCCACCAACAGCTATTAAAGCCCAGGGAAAATTTAAAGTTTAAATCTGCCGCATGTGGGAAAGGGGAGGACTTAAGCAGGTGTCTGCGAGGCTCTTCTGGGATAAAGGGATAACCTTAGAGTTTAAAGGTGAAAGCCTGCATTTGGACGTTCAGCGTAAGCCCAGAGGAGCCTTCCTCCTGGTTTCCCACGCCCACGGCGACCATACTGGCGGGCTGAAAACCAAGGGTGAAGGAAGGGTTTACCTTACCAAGCCTACGCTAGCCCTGTTCAAGGCTGCAGCCGGAAGAGAGCCTTCCATGGAGGTTAAACAGGTAAGATACGGTGAAAGGTTTAAGGCTGGAGCTTTCAGGGTTGAAGCCTTCAATTCAGGACATATCTTCGGCTCTTCAGGCTTCCTAGTAGAGGCTGGAGGCCTAACCATAGCCTACACTGGAGACCTGAACTTCGTTGACAGCCTGCTCACCGAGGCTGCTGAACCCGTAGACTGCGACATCCTGATTTTGGAGGCAACCTACGGAAGCCCAGGCTACAGGTTTCCCTCCCGGAACGCTGTTTACAGCAGAATCGTGAAGTG
>QMXU01000024.1 GCA_003662305.1 Candidatus Hecatellales archaeon | reverse complement strand
GAAAACGCTTCGCAGAATGGGGGTGAAGGAAGTCTACACCGGACACTGCACAGGATTCAGGGCGGAATGCCTCTTCGCCAGGGAGTTCGGCGGAAACTTCAAAAAGCTTTACTGCGGCATGACTGCTGAGTTTTGATTTCCCTGCGTTTAGGCTGCGGGTAAGCCTTCCTTTTTCATTATGCCTCTAGCGGCTATGATTCCTGTGGCTGCGGCTGTGACTATCCCCCGTGATAGGCCTGCCCCGTCACCGGCTACGAAGATGTTTTCCACCGGGGTTTCCAGGTCCTTGCTGGTATATATGCGGTTGGCTGAGAATTTCACTTCAGGCGCGTACAGGAGGGTTGAGCTGCTGGCTACGCCTGGGATTACGGTGTCAAGCCTTTCAAGCCCTTCGATTACGTCGGTGACAACCCGGTGGGGGTAGGCCATGGCTATGTCGCCGGGGGTAACCGTTGAAAGCGTAGGCTTAACGTTTCCCTTCTCAATTCTGTCCCAGGTGGAACGTCTGCCGCGGACGAGGTCTCCAAGCCTCTGGATTAAAGGTTTCCCCCCGCCTAGGAGGGTAGCCTGCCTGGCTATGGTTCGCCCGTAGGCTGAAGTGTCCTCTAAAGGCTCTGTTAAAGCTATCCTCACCAAGAAGGCGAAATTCGTGTTCTGAGACTGAACAGTCTGCATGGAGTGGCCGTTCACTCCCACCACACCGTCTTCATCGTAAACCTCCATGCAGACGAAGCCTCTATGGTTCACGCAGAAGGTCCGCACGAAGTCATCGTACTTCTTCGTGTAAATGTGGAATTTCGGGTCCCGGCTTATCCTGGCTACGGGCTCCATGATTATGGCTGGAACCTCCACCCTTACGCCCAGGTCTATGGGTTCATGGCGGGTTGGTATCCCCAGCCTCCTAGCCTCCTCAGCCAGCCAGTTCTGCCCGCTTCTTCCAGGAGCCACCAGAACATATTTAGCGTGAACCTCGCCTCCACCGTTAAGCTTTAGGAAGCCCTTCTCCAGCCTTGCAACCCTCTGCTGGAGGAGAAACCTCACACCCTTACGCTCCAAGTCTTCCATGAAGTTCTGAATAACCTTAGGAGCGTTATCCGTTCCTATTTCCCTCTGCGATATGGGGATAAACTTTACACCGGCTGCCGCAGCCCTACGCTCCAGCTCCTCCACTTCAGGCCCGTTAGGATTATACAGGAAGCTGGGTGAACCGTAGCGTAGGAAAACATCGTCAACCCGCTTCACCAGCCTCCAGGCTTCCTCCTCGCCGACCAGGGGGTAAAGGTTTCCACCTATGTCAGGGCGGAGGTTAAGCCTTCCGCTTGACAGGGTTCCAGCTCCCCCAACCCCTGAAAGCACGTTGCAGGGGCTACACTTGACACAGCCCTTATAGGACTGTTCAGGGCATACCCGTTCCTGCGGAAGCTTACCCTGCTCCACCACTAGGACTTTAAGCTTACTTTTTTCAGCTAGCTCTAGGGCTGCGAAAAGTCCTGCTGGACCTGCGCCGACAATCGCCACATCAGCCTTCAAAGCCATGCTTGGGTTTCGCCCATACCCCAAAAAGGGAAACCCCAAATATATGCTTTATTTTTCAGCCTAGCGTCCACATCGAAAATGGTTAGCCATATTTTTTCAGGTCTTTAAGCTGGCCTAGGAAGGTGCCGTCGGTCAGGTAGATTTCAGCTTTATCCATTTGAACGCCTTTCGACCGGGTTATGGGGCCTATCAGCTCGGCTTGGGGGGTTGCGTTGAAGGCCAGCCCGCCTAGAAGATCGTTGAAGGCTGGAAGAATTATCAGGCTTCGACATGAAGGGTTAACGTTAAACTTTTCCCTCATGGTTTTCTCAGCGTTTCCACCGGTTTTCACCCCGCGATACTTAAGGAAGTCCTCGCAGAGCCTTCTAACGTTTACAGGAGCGTTAACCCAAACCGGCCTCATAACCCTGAAGCCTAGAAGCTTTCTGAACTGGACAGTCGGATGGTTGTGGCCTATAACCCAGTGGGAAGCCTCGAAAAGCTTTGGGGAAGGCCAAGCGTGACCGTGGAAAAGCCCTACTTTAACCCCTCTAGCCTCTAGGAGGAAGCCGCGGCTGGAGTGAACCGTCACACCTCTACCTGCGAAAACCTCGGCTCCCCCGTCATGGTTTCCGAGCACAAGCCTGACATCTGAAACCCTGGCTTTTAAAGCCTCCAGGAAGCCTGGTATATCCCGCCATTCTCCGAGGGAGACCTTCGGGATGGTGTGTTTGAGGTCTCCGAGGATTACAAGGCTTTCAGGCTTAGCCTCTTCTATAAGCTTTAAAATCTTCTCTTTAATTCTGCCGGTCTGGGATGGAAGGTTTATGCCTTTCTCTGAAAGCTCGAACTCGAAGCCGAGGTGTAGGTCTGCCACCACCAGTATGCGGCTTCCATCGCCTACTAGGAGGGCTGGCCATGGAAAGTAGGGTGTAATCATCTTTCAAGCCTTAAAAGGGGGAAGGTTAAGGTTAAAGGTTTCCCCGGGACTAACCATTCTCTTGAAGGCAGCGTTGAAAAGGGAGGACAAGCTTCTAGCCGAAGCCTGCAGGGAAGCCTCTGAGAAGGGAGCCCTCTCAAGCCGCTACATGAACCTTCTAGCCCAGAGATTCGGCAAACGCTTCGAGAACGCTTGGAAGGCTGTAACGGAGGGAGCTGTAAAAAAGTATGTTTTCCAGCCCAGCGGCCGCGTCATATGGATTGTCGTGGGCAAGGAGAGAGACTACCAAGTGCTTCCAGAGGTTGACTACTGCACCTGCGACGACTACTACTACCGGGTGCTGGACGGGGAAGCCCTCCTATGCTACCATCTCATCGCACAGCGGCTGGCCGAGGCTTTAAACCGCTACGAGCTGGTGGAGACCGAGGAAAACCTGTATGAAACCTTCATGTCGGAGTGGAGGCTCATCCGGAAGGAGCGGTTTCAGCAGTAGCCTTCCAGGCAGAAAGCAGCATGGCAGCTGTCCAAAGCTGGTTTGGGCTTCCTTTAGGCCTGCCATCCGGCGTATACCATTCGTTCAACCCTGGGAGACCCACCATTTTCATGAATTCCTCTCCAGCCTTTTCCTTCAAGCCTAATTTTGCGAGGGCTAAAACCAGGTGCCCTTGAACCATAGGCCACAGGGTTGAGTTCTGGTAGGTGTGAGGCTTCTGGCTGCAGTCCTTCTCGGGGTAGGGCGGCTGGATGTTGAGAACCCCGTAGGGGGTTGAAGCTTTCTGGAGAGCTTCAGCGGCGAGAGCTTCCTCACGTGGGGAGGCTGCACCGTAAAGAATCGCTAAGGTGTTTCCAAGGGCGTCCATTCTGCCTTCTGGCCCCGGTAAATCAGTGTAGCAGCCTTTCTCCCCGCTCCAGTAGGCTTCCCGGATTAAGGTTTTAAGCTTGGAAGCCTGACGGTTTCTGCCTGAAAGCTTTAAGGCCTTGTAGGCGAGAAGCTGGCATACCAGGGTTGGCTTCCCCACGTAGTTTGCCATGGCATCCATCCATCCGCTTCCACGGATGAAGCCTTCAGCGTCAACCTTCGAGGCGAGTTCTTCAGCGGTTCTCTCAGCTTCCTCCCTCCAGTCTTCCAGAAAGCCTACGTCCCCTGTGAGCTGGGAGTACTCGTATAGGCCTATTAGGAGGAGAGGCTGGCTGTCGCCTGTCCAAGGCTGAAGGCCGAAGCCGGAAACGTTTGGAAGCATGAATTTTATGGGGTACCCCGTTAGGAGGCTGGGCTTCCGAAGCATTCTAAAGAAGTTCACGGGATACGTCAGCCCTCCAAGCCTGCTTATCACGGCGGGAACCCTGCCTTTGCTTTTGCAGGCTTCAAGAAACATGGATAAGTGGCTTTTCAGCCTTTCCCAGTATCCCAGGCTTGCCAAGGCTGGCAGGCTGAAGACTACGTCTCTAAGCCAGTACTGGTAGGCGTAGTTTAGGGGGCTGCCGTAGAAGCCTTTACCTCTAGCGCAAAGCCGGACAGCCTCCCTGGCTTCAACCAGTTTTCTCCTAACAGTTTCATGGGAGAACAAGTTTTCCAGCCCTGGCACAACCCCGTTAGGACTTCAGAAGCCTGCTGCTTAAGCCCTCTATTCTATCCATGGTTTTACGTCTTTCAAGTTCTAGGGCTGCCCTCAGCCGGCTGGCTGCACAGGCTTCACCATATTTCTCCCTGAAAGCCCTGACATACTCAAGTTCTCCAAGGGTTTTCTCAATCATCCTGAAGAAGACTTCAAGGCTTTCAGAGCTGTCAACAAGCTTGGCTAAAGCGTCGTACATAGCCGGGTTTCCAGCCTTAAACCATTCCAGAAGGCTTTGAGGGTTAGCCTCAACCAGCCCAGCCATACTGTAAGCCAGAAGCTCGTCCAGCTCCTTGCTGTAGCCATGGCGGGCGGTTCTCCAGTTTTTAGCCGTCTGAGGCAGATGAAGCCTGACAGCCTCCATAACCCAGGCTTTCACAGCATCCCTGCAGGCTTCCCTAAGCGCCTTAACGGCTTCCAGCCTGGACTTGTAAGCTTCAACCTCGCATTCAACGCCCAGGGGAACCTGGTCGACCTCTTCAAGCTCTTTAAGGGCTTCCTCAAACCTCATGGAAGCCACCGCAGGGAAAACCTTTTCCTCCAAGACTTTTCCCAGCTTTTCGATTTTCGAGAGGTCGCCGCCAAGCCTTTCAGCTTCGCTTCTTATTTCAGTTAGAAGCCTTTCAAGCCTCTCAGCTTTAACCCTGCTCCTCCGCTTAGCCTGCCAGTATAGGAAACCCAGCAGAACTGAAAGCAGAAGCAGCAGTAAACAGGCCAGTAGAATAATGGTTAAACCTGCCGGACCGTTCAACCCTCGGATGCCCTCAAAGCCATACTAGGGAAGGAAAACCTTATAGAGGTTCACCTTACTAGCCAGATACGTGATGAAGTCGTCCCAGCCTGATCGCCCAGGGCGAAATGAAGAACACGCGACGGACTGATGTTAGGTAGACCTAACTTTTTGAGGGAATGCTCAAAAATTTAAATATTTCCGTGCTTATGCTCTAAAATGCTTAAATAAAAGTTAGGCTAGCCTAACATTGATAGTGATGGATTTGGCTAAGGAATTTAGGCTGGCAGAGGCTGAGGTGGGTAAAACCTATGAGATTGTTCGCTTAGAGGGTTTCGGAGCCGTTCGGAGGAGAATAATGGATATAGGTTTAGTGCCCAAAACCAGGGTTAAACTTATTAATGTTGCACCTTTAGGGGACCCCTTAGACCTTGAGGTGAAAGGCTTCAATTTGACTATTAGAAAGAGCGAGGCTTCCACCATAATCGTTAAGGAAGTGGGTCAATGATTCCGCTAGCCTTTGCCAATGAAGGCAGCCTAGTCCAAATAGTTGAAGTTAGGGCTGGGCAGGGGCTTACCCGTAAGCTAGCCGAACTTGGTTTAACTCAAGGTTCAACTTTGAGGATTGTTAAATCTTTGTCTCCGGGGCCGGTGGTCGTTGAGGTTGTTAATGATAATGGTTATACTGATGCTTGGAGGGTAATGTTGGGTTTCGGGATAACCATGAAGATTTTCGTGGAAAATCGGGGATGAGTGTTTGGAGAGGAGAGCTTTACAACTAGCTGTAAAAAAGTTTAAGGTTGCTATTGCTGGGAATCCAAACGTTGGGAAGTCCACTCTTTTTAATAGGCTTACGGGTGGCCGAGCTTGGGTTGGAAATTGGCCTGGGGTAACAGTTGAGAAGAAAGTTGGAAGGATTAGAGTGGACGGACGCTACCTTGAGATTGTTGACCTACCTGGAATCTACGGTCTAACAGCCTACGGCGTCGACGAGCTTATAGCTAGAAACTTCATAGTGGAGGAAAATCCAGATGTAGTAGTTAACATAGCTAATGCCGCAAACCTTGAACGCAACCTATACCTCACAGTTTCTCTTATCGAGATGGATGCAAATGTTGTCGTATGTCTAAACATGGTAGACCTGGCAACTGACCAAGGATATAAAGTAAATTCTGAAAAACTCTCCCAGATGCTCGGCGTACCGCTGATTCCAACCGTAGCTGTGGAAGGGCGTGGAATAGAGGAGCTTAAGAAGGCAGTTGTCAAGGCAGCTGAACGCAGAGAAAAACCTGCGGGTTTAGTTAACTATGGCAGTAAGGTTGAAGGCGAAATAGGTAGACTTTCAGAAGTCGTTGAGAAAGACTTGGAACTTGCAAGAAAATATAATTCGCGTTGGGTAGCTATCAAACTTCTCGAGGGAGACTCGGATGTTGAAGATAAAATTAAGCTTTCACCTCTGTCCCGTGAAATATTGGATCAGGCCGCGGAAGCTAGAGAAAAACTTGAAAGTTCTCTCGGAAGAGATTTAGAAGGCTTCATAGTTGAGAAAAGATATGAATTCGTCTCTCAGCTAGTCGAAGAGTGTGTTGGAGTTTTAGTTAGGAAGCCTATAACCCTAACTGATATGGTTGATTATGTTGTAACCCACAAGGTTTTCGGCATACCAATCATGCTTACAGCTCTCTACATGGCTTTCAAGTTCGCCTTCGACGTCGCAGCTCCACTCTGCGACCTAATAGACTGGTTTTTCGGCTGCCTCCTGTACGATTTAGCTGCAACCCTGCCTGGGCTGGCTGGCTCCCTTCTCGCCGACGGCATTATAACAGGTGTAGGCTCAATCCTAATATTTGTGCCAAATCTGGCCTTCATTTTCCTATTTCTCGCACTACTCGAGGATGTAGGCTACATGGCTAGGGCCGCCTTTGTCGTAGATAAAATAATGCATAAGCTTCATCTTACCGGTAAGTCTCTGCTTCCCCTAATTCTAGGCTTCGGATGCAACCTGCCAGGGATAATCTCGACAAGGGCTATTGAAGACGAGAACGATAGGAAAACTACGGCGCTTGCCTGCCCCCTAATATCCTGCTCGGCTAGACTTCCAGTATACCTCGTTATAGCTGGCGCCCTATTTTCAGCCTACGTGACCGGTGTGGTTTGGAGCATGTATATTTTAGGAGTTATCTTTGCTTTAATTATGGCAACCCTATTTAGAAAGTTGCTTTTCAAGGGTCCCTCAAGCGGATTTATAATGGAGCTGCCACCTTACATGAGGCCTATGCTGAAAAACATCGGTATAAAAACCTGGGAGAGACTGAAGAGGTTTCTGTTTAAGGCTGGAACCGTAATATTTATAGGTGTAGTCGCGGTTTGGCTGCTGTCGATAACAGGGCCTGGTGGCTACCTTGGGGTTGAAGCCCTTGGGGAGGCTACGCTACTCGAGCAAAGCTGGATTGGAGTGATAGGCCACGGATTAGAGAAGATCTTCACCCCAATGGGTTGGGGTTGGCAGGCTTCCGCAGCGTTATTTTTCGGATTCATAGCTAAGGAGATTGTGGTAGGGGCCATGGCGGTGCTTTTCGGGGTTAGCGAAGAAGGGCTTATAGGAGCTGTGAGTGGAGCATTTACTCCGCTAACAGCCTACGCCTACATGGCTTTCGTACTCTTATACCTTCCATGTCTCGCCACCCTAGCTATTATAAGAGGAGAATTAGGGTTGAAGTACGCTCTTTTCACCGCAGTATACGAATTTATACTTGCATATTTTGTGGCTTTCCTCATAGTTGGTATAGGAACTCTGGTAGGGCTGGGGGGATGAAGCCTGAATATCCATAAACCACTATATGCTGCAATTCTTATCATAGGAGCTTTCTACCTCATTTATTCAGCCCTAGAACTTTACAGTTGGGCTTTAAGCTTTACTATTCCTGAGTATGGTGGCGTTTGGCTCGGGCTTTTCCTATCCGGAGATGTGGGGTGGTTTGTAGCTCAATTCACGGTTGGCATTTTAATGGTTGGCTCCCTAGTTAAGGGACTTAAAGATTATAGAGGTTTTTCCTGTCTGGTTGTAGGTTCTTTAATTGGGGTAGCTCTTCTATGTTTTCAGCTTCTTGTAGTGGCTGCCAGCATTGGAGACGTAGGTGTTGTTTGCTTCCTGCTGGGTGAGGAAGCTAGCTACAATTTGGCTGAAGGATTACTTATGCCCATAGTTGTCGGAGGCATCATGCTAACCCCGCTTTTCATTTTTTCTTTAGTCTGCATACATAGAGGTCAAACAAGTCTTTAAATGAGATTAATCCTAGTTAAAATAGATTAG
This sequence comes from Candidatus Hecatellales archaeon, assembly GCA_003662305.1. Taxonomy (GTDB): domain Archaea; phylum Thermoproteota; class Bathyarchaeia; order Hecatellales; family Hecatellaceae; genus B25. Next base: position 2,827 of record QMXU01000024.1, on the reverse strand, counting down.
AGTGATGGTTAAAAGCTCGTATACGGCTTCACTTGAGGACTACCTAGAAGCTATCTACATAGTTAGCCGGGAGAAGACCTCAGTCCGGGTTACAGAACTCGCTGAGAGGCTTAAGGTAAGAAAGGCGAGCGTTTCAGAGGCCATCCTAAAACTTTCAAAGAAAAATCTCATCAAGCATGAACGATATGGAACGGTGAAGCTTACCCCTAAGGGTAGGAAAGTGGCGGAGGATGTCTACCAGCGCCACGAGGTTTTCCGCAGATTCCTCGAGGAAATACTTGGAGTCGACGGGAAAACAGCCGAGGAGGATGCCTGCATGCTGGAGCACGCCGTTAGCAGGCAAACCCTAAAGAAACTGGTAAAATTCGTTGAGGAGCAGATGAAGATTAGGAAGATTTCACCTGGCTAAGGACCTCCTTCAAAGCTTTCCTAGTTCCTGAAACCCTGACAGTGCATATTCTAGCCTTCCTCCCGCCGAGCATTCCCGTCATGGCTAAGGCTGCCCGCAGGGATGACACCGCCCTATGGCTGCACCGTAAAATTCCAAGCTCAAGGTTTTCCATGTAGCCTATCCATGCCAGCTCAGCCTGGCTTAAGCCTGCAAGCCCGAAAAGCCTCCGGTAGGCTTCATACACAGCCTTCCGCACCTCTTCGGCTTCAGGCTTAAAACCGCCTTCAACCGTAAGGTGGAACAGGAGGTACCTCCTTTTACCTCTCCCAGCCTTAACCACGGCTTTCATCTCCCAGAAGGCGTACACCCAGCTCAACGAAGCTGCTGGAGAGCTTACCTCTGTTACGCTCCAGAATCGCCATGGGAACATGGGAAACCGTGGAAACCTTAACGGGGTCAGGCAGGTCCAGCATGGTTTCCGCTACTGCCGCCAGGTCTCGGGGAGCCCTCAGCCCGTAGACGTCGGAGGCTCCGCTGGAGAAAACTAGGGGGACACCTTTTTTCAGGGCTTTTTTAACGTTTCTCCTGGCCTCAGCCAGGTAGGCTGGGAGAGCTTCTCCAAGCTTCAGAAGCATGGATAGGCTGAACTCTACGGCTACACCTGAAACTCTGGCAAGCTCAACTTCAGCCTCGTCGAGAAGCCTTACGGCTTTGGAGGGGAACATGAGGGTGTCAACCCTATGGTCTTTAGCAGCCTGCCTGGCAGCCTGCTTACCTAAGCATACCACCGAAACCACTTCAAAGCTTCTCCTGTGAGCTCTTAAAGCCTCTAAAAGCTCGGCAGAGCTCTTGGGCTTAAGGTTAAGCCTTAAAGGAGCGTCAACACCATACTTAGCGAAAACCTCTCTAACAGCTTGAAGTCCCTCCGGCTTCCTTGGAGTGGAAACTGTTAGGGCAGCAGCCTTAAAACATAGCTTTCTGAGGTGCCGGGCTAAGAGTTCAGCCTCCCCTAAGGTTTCTGGAAATCTAACTTGAAGGTCTATGAACCTCCTCATTCTTCCACCTTTTCAGGCTTCTGGGCTGCCAGTTTTTCAATCAGCCTCCTGCAGGCTTCAAGAAGTCTGCCTCTTTCCTTAGCGGGGATGGAAAGCTTTATTCTAACCCTTATGGGGTCTGAGCTTTGAAGTTTAAGCCGGCCTAGGTAGGCTGCCTGCTTGTCCAGGCGCAGGTAGAAGTTTCCCTCCCCATCTATTCTGCCTTCAAGTTCGGCTAGAAGCCTCAGCCTATCGCCAGAGGACAGCCTGCTGAAAATGTTTTCTAACGCCTTCCTGATGAGGGGTTTACTGTGGGTTTTAAAGGTTAGAAGGGTTATGGGGTTTCCGTAGTGTCCTTCAAGCTTCTGCCTGGACGGTTCAGCCTCTTCCAGCACTTCGCTTGTTACCACGTTTTCGAAGGCTCTGTAAACTTTTTCAGGGTTCTCGGTGGCGTGAGACAGGGTTCTCAGTTCTATGAAGGCTACTGGAAGCTTTTCGCTCATCCTTAAACACGCCGCTTAGGTTAAAGGCTTGAAAACTTAAAATCGTTTCCTTTAAGCCTTGGAGGGCAGCCTACGCTTTACCCTCTTCAAAACCCTGCGTAGAACAAGCTCTATCAGCTTTCCAGCTTCCTCCGGAAGCTTCAACGTTGGCACGCTTGGAAGACAGCCTTCTAAGGGTTCAGCCCATCCTACCACCGCAAGCACCGGAGGGGAAACCTGCCTGGAGAAGCCCTCAGCTTCCTTCAGATTTCTAGCCGTGATAATCTTCCAGACGTCTCTCCGCTTTCCAGCCTTAAACCGGAAGCCTTCAGCTAAAACTAGGTCGTAGCCTTCCAGCATGGAAACAAGCCTGCTCCAGCCGGGCCTATCCGGGCTTGTCTTCGTGAAGAGGGCTATCTCGCTTCGGCTGAGGGCTAGGGTTGCCTCGGCTCCTGCAGCCCTATGCCTCCAAGTGTCCTTACCTTTAAAGTCGAAGGTGAAGTCCAGCTCGTGCACGTGCTTCATGGTGGCTACACGGATTTTGCCTTTAAGCTTTGAGGCAAGAAGCTCTATGGTTCTGGTTTTACCTGAGTTGTGGGGTCCTACTACAAGGATTACTTTAGGCTTTCCAGGGATTTCCCCTCACCTTTAAACGGGGTTTTCAACTCCTGTAAACCGGTGGGCGAAGACCTCCAGAAGCTGCTTGTAATGGTTTTCCCTCAGAGGGCTGAGGCTTCCAACAGCCTTAGCCACGTAGCCAGCTATTTTCCCCTTACAATGGCTGAGGGAGCCGTAAGCCTTCAACCCTTCATCCAGAGCTTTAACGTCGCCGGAAGACAGCCTACCCGTGCCGAAAACGCTTTTTAGAATCCCTTTAAGACGCTCGTCTCCGTGGGCGTACAGGTGAAGATATGGGAGGG
>QMXU01000023.1 GCA_003662305.1 Candidatus Hecatellales archaeon | reverse complement strand
GCCTAAAACTTTTTGCGGATGCAGGGGGGGAAGTCGAAGGTTTCCATGGAGGGCGAGGAATTATCGGGGCCATTGCAGCCATAGGTGAAACCTTAGAAGCAGACCACACCTACGAGCTTCTAGCCTACAGGAAGCCTGAAAACTGGGGTAAACCACGCAGTTTAAATCCAGCTTCTGTGAAGAAGATGGCTGAAGCCACTAAGCATGAAACCTTCGGAAACCTCGACCCTGAAACCGGAAGAGTACTGGTGACGCCTAGAGGCCCCGACCCAGTATACTTCGGAGTGCGAGGGGAAACTCCAGCCGCAGTTTTGAAGGCTGCCAAAATGCTCGAGCTAGGCGAACCCGTGGAGCGGTGGGCTGTCTTCCGCAGCAACCAGGGGACAGACGCCCACCTGAAAACCGTGAAAGCCGTCAGTCAGGTTCCAGCATACTCCTGTGTGACGGTGGAAGGACATGTTTCCCATGCTCCGAGAAGATTTCCAGGAGGCCACGTAATCTTCAAGGTTGAAGATGGAACAGGTACACTTGCCTGTGCAACATACGAGCCTACCGGGGATCTGACTAAAATAGCTGCTGAACTCGTAGTTGGCGACAGGGTTCGCATTTACGGCGGACTTAGGAAGGCTGAGCCTGTTCTAGAGGCAACCTTAAACCTTGAAAAGCTCGAGGTTCTCGAAGCCGTCAGAACCTTCAGAAAGGTTAATCCCTTATGTCCAAAATGCGGGAGAAGAATGAAGTCGATGGGTGCTGGGAAAGGCTTCCGCTGTCCCAAATGCCGCCATAGAAGCGTGAAAGCTGAGAAAGCTTCTGTGGAGACCGAGCGAAAGCTTAAGCCTGACCTATACTTGGCAGCTCCACGGGCTCACAGACACCTTACCAAGCCTGAAGAAAGATACGGGTTGGAGAAAACGGTCATGCCAGGCGTCTACTTAAAGCTTAGGCCTAAAGTTTTCTGGGGATACGGCTGGCCTCCCCCATAAGCCTGCCAGCTGCCTCATAGGCTAAGTCGAAGGCAAGAATGGCAGGTATTGCTGCTGGTGAAAGCAGGCTTGCCACCGCCAGCATGGCTACTCCTGTCTTCAAAAGCGGTCTGGACGCTGAGAGCTTCCTCAGGGCGCCCGTCAGCTTCCTGCCATACTCGTGAAGGTATTCATCAGCTGCCGTTAAGGCTACCAGGGGAATCAAAGCAGGAATGGAAGGTGGAATCCAGCCTAGGATAACAGCTAAAACGGCTGTTATGGCTAAACCGAACCAAAGGTTTAACCTGTCAACTTTGAGAGCTGCTAGCGAGCCTAGAATTATGGCAAGTCCCAGCGTTGAACCTGCCGTCGAAGACTTAAGGAGAAGCCAGAAGCCTGCTGCTGCTCCGCCTGCAACCGTAAAACTTTCCAAACTGTTTCCTTTCTCGCCTAGGCTGTCCGCTAGTTTAAGCATTAACCCTGTAGGCGTGCTGACAGCCAAGAGGAGTAAGGCTTCATTCAGAGGGTTCAAGCTTAAAGCTTAAACCTCAGGGTTAAACTTTAACTTTTCAGTTGAAACGGTGGGCCAGCAACGGAAGGTTTACGTACTATCTGAATTGTCAGCCAGATTTTTAGCAGCCCATTTTATAAAACTTGTATCCATCTCCACGAACTCCCTCAAAAAACATGTGGTTGACCTGTAAAAGCTGATTTCGCTGTGATTCTCCACACATTTTTGGAGGACTGGAACCCAGGGGGATAAGTGGTTTAGGGTGAAGTCGGCTTCAGCCCTTAAAAACTGGAGGGCTTTAGGTTTGTCATTATCCCTCCAGGCTTCAGCCTCCTTGAAGGTTAAAAAGTGCATGAACTCTAGTTCGGTGGCTATATGGTCTGGAGGCTCTTTAAACGTGTCTGAAAGGCTTAAGCCGAACTTCCTGTAGAAGTCTAACACGTTTAGGGTGGAGTTCCGCATTAGAAGCCTGTCTTCGCTTTCATAGACAGACTCGTATGGCGGACATGGGGCTTTCGGATGGGCTGTAACAAAAAGTCTTGTATACTCCACCATAAGCTTCAGTTTATCCTCTTTTTCCTCCTTTAAAAGGAAGCCTAAACATTCGGTAGGTCTGAAAAAAGGCAGCTCTGAAAGCTCGTTCATCGCGTTGGAAATGGTTTCAATCGGTTTTTCCAGCTCTGCTATGTTAGCGGGGTTGGCCATTAATATGGCCAGTGAAGTGTAAATATGGCTTCTCAGACCTGAAACTTTAAGCATTTCAAGAGTCATGGGTTTAAGCCTTGTAAACCTTCACGCAAACATCGCTCATACAGCAGGCTCCAGTCGGATCGCCGCGTGTAATTATTTCGTCTACTGTTTGGTCCGGTATCAGATCTCCATCGTTGGCTCCCCGTCCATAACCGTAAATAAGCCCTTTAGACCAGTGTCCAAAACCGTGGGAAACACAGATACAGTCCTTCCTTATCCCTTCGAAAAGTTTGGCTTTAATCTTTATTCTTCCTGTCCTTGACTCAACCCAAACTTCTTCAAGGTCTCTAATGCCGAACTTTTCCGCTGTTTCAGGATGGATTACTGCTACGTTCTCAGGGTAGAGTTCAAGAAGATGAGGGTTATCAGTTGTTTTAGTATGCCTGTGAACAGGAGGCCGCGTTATAATCAGGTATAAGGGATATTCAGCGGTAGGTTTCTCCTTTCTAGGCTGCCATGAGGGTAAGGGGTCATAGCCGTACTTCTTAAAGGTTTCACCGTAGATCTGAATTCTCTTCCCAGCCTTAGCCCTGGATTCAAGCGTCATCAAAGGTTCAAACTTTCCAGGCTTGCTCCATAAGCCCCTCTGGGCTAAATCTTCAAATGACAAGCCGATACCGTTTCTCAATGCTGCTTCCAGGTACTCAGTTGGGGTGAAGAAGGTTCCATCCTGCTTCTTAAAGTAGTCTGGAACAAGTCTTCTTCCAAGCTCGCAGAATATCCAGTCTGCACTTCTGCAATCGAACATCGGCTTTATAACGGGTTGAATAACTGAAACCTGCGGATACCAGCCATTAAAGATCCTAACGGAGTATCCTGCCCTCTCTAGGTAGGTGCAGTCTGGGAGAACAATATCTGCCATCTGCACGGCCTCGCTTGGAAGAATATCTATGCTGACTATGAAGTCCAGCTTCTTTAGGGCTTCAACAAGCTTCTTGGGGTTTGGAAACGAGAGAATATTATACTTGTAAATGATCGCAGCCTTAACCTCGTATGGGTTCTTGCTTAATATGTTGTTGGCCAAGGTGGAAAAGATTCCGAGCTTAACCTTGTTGAGAAGTGGAAGTTTGCTTCTCCCGCAAATGTCTTCGGATGTAGGAGGTTCTGGGTAGGATGGCGGGGGGAAGACCTTGTCAAGTGAGGGTATTTTAACACCTTTAGTGAAGAGCCAGCCTCCAACATTGTCTATGCTTCCAACCAGGGCATTTAAGATGATTATCGCATGGCAGAGCTTCCAGCTGTTAGCGTAATTTGGACCCGGGGGGTCTCTCTTATGGATGGGGATCACTGAAGGCTTACTGGTTGCAAATTCTCTGGCTATCCGGCGGATGGTTTCAGCTGGAACTCCAGTTATAGATGAAGCCCACTCCGGAGTATAGTCTTTAACCCAATTTCTTATCTCATCCTCATAATCTTTGAAGTTAGTATATTTCTCAACGTAATCCTTATCGTAGAGGTTTTCATCCAGTATCACGTTTATCATTGCCAGGGCGAAGGCAAGGTCTGTACCTGGAACTATGCTTATCCACTCATCTGCCTGGGAAGACATCAGCGTTACCAGCGGATTAACCACCACGATTTTGGCGCCTCTTCTTTTAGCTTCGGAGAAACGCCTGGTTAAGACAACCTTCCCCTTTGAAGGCTGATCCCAGCCAAAACACAAAATATACTTGGAGTTTGGAAAGTCGTAAATCCAAAGTTTTGCGCCTATTGTGAATTTCTCCACGACCACATGCGTTATGATGCACGTATCGTGGTGGGTAATCCTGTTAGGTGAACCCAGCGCCTTTCTAAGCCTCTCCACAAAGGATGTTGGCTGCGAAATGAATATGATTGATTGAGGTCCATACTTCTCCTTAATTTCATTAAGCTTCCCGGCAGCCGTGTCAAGTGCTTCATCCCATGAAATCGTTACCCATTTAGGATCTACGTCTATCCCCTTCTCGGGATTGGTTCTTTTCAGGGGATATTTTAGCCTATCAGGAGCGTAGGGCAAATAGCCTCCTGCGATTCCTTTAGCGCAAATTTTCCCTCCGCTATGGAGGTCTCCAGGGTTTCCCTCCAAGAATTTTATTATCCCGTTCCTAACGTAAACTCTAATCCCACACTGGGAATGGCAAACCCCACAGCTTGTGTAGTAGCTTTCTAGGGGAGGGAAAACCTCTGGCTTCCCTCCAGCTGGAGGGATCAGCTTTAAAGCGTTTAAAACGGCTTTTTCACCCAGTAAGCCTATTACGCCAGCTGAAGCCGTTGTTCTCAGAAATTCACGCCTTGTCTCGGCAGCCATTTTTATCAACCATGTAAAGATTGTCCTGCTTTAAAGAAATGAAGTATTAAAGATTTTCCATTAATGCTTCCTGTCAAAAGCCAAAAATCTTATATTCCCTTCATCAGACTTCTAATTAAAATTATCAATTATCATTTAAATCTTTGAAGCAGAACCGCTAAGGTTTCAGAGATGATGGAAGTGGGCGAAAAGCTTACGAGAAGAAGCTTTCTGAAGGCCACAAGTCTAGGCTTTCTCCTAATTCCACCTCTCAAAAAGAAGGTTGAAAGGGTTTCACCATCCGTCCAAGGTAAGCCCAAGGCCATTCTCGTAGATGTGAGAAGATGTGTCGGCTGTAAAGCCTGCCAGGTTGCATGTAAATCTTGGAATAACCTTCCAGCCGAAGAAACGGAAATCATGGAAACCGAATATACTAACCCTACAAGCCTGTCGGCTACCACTTGGAATTATATACGTTTTGAGGAGGTGGAGAATGGGGGAAGCGTTAAGTGGACGATGGTGTCGATGAGGTGTATGCACTGCTTAGAGCCTACCTGCGTTTCTGTATGTCCGACTATGGCGTTATGGAAGCGTGAAGACGGTCCAGTACTCTATAACGTGGAAAGATGTATTGGTTGCAGGTACTGCGTAAACGCATGTCCTTGGGGTGTACCCAGCTTTGACGATGAGGCGAAAGCCATAAGAAAATGCACCATGTGTTTTGATAGGATTGATGTAGGCCTTAAGCCTGCCTGCGTAACAGTATGCCAAACTGAGGCTCTCCAGTTTGGAGACCGAGATGAAATACTTGAAAAAGCCCGAAACTCTGGGGCGCCCTACATTTACGGTGAAAAGGAGGCTGGCGGCACCTCTGTAATCTACGTTTCAGATGTACCCCTTAAAGAAATAGGCTTACCAAAGGTGGATTATAGAACCCCGTCGGCTTTCAACCTAGAACTGCTTAAGCAGTTTTTCGGGATAGGAATAGTCAGCCTTATCATCGTGCCGGTTGCCTATTATCTCCTTAAGAGGGGGAGAAAAACGGAATGATCGACCTGTTCGGATTACTGAGAGGAGAAGAAGTTACCTGGGGTATACTCATTGCAGTTTACCTTTACCTTGGAGGGCTGGCTGGCGGAGCCTTTCTAAGCGGCTCCATGGCTCACTTTCTAGCCCGGGAAAACGAGTCTTACAGGGTTTTCGCCAGGTCTGGAATTTACATCGGCACTGTGGCTATTATTCTAGGCCTAGTGCCTTTAGTTTTAGACCTTAAACGTTTCATTGTGGCTCCTGTTAACATGATTTATGCTTTCAGTCATCTGCCGGAGTCAATGATGACTGTTGGAACATGGGTTATCTCTATTTTCACTGTTTTGGGTGTAATAACCTCTATTTTATGGGTTTTCCGCGAGAGGGAAAGAACGGTTAAGCTTGAAAATGTCGGGGAGAGAATCTACTTTGAAAGTGTTGAAGAGAAGGTGATATTGTTCTTTGAGGCTGTAGGCTGCGTTTTCGCCGTTGCCACCATGGTTTACACAGGGCTTCTCCTATCCTTCGCCCGCGGCGTAACCTTCTGGGCTTCCCCCCTGCTCCCCTGGCTTTTCACCGCTTCAGGAGTCTCCACAGGACTCGTAGCAGCAGGCCTCTTCACCCCAATAATCGGAATACTTGTGCCAAGACTGTGCCCAGAGTTCAGAGAGCTCTTAAGCAGAAGCATAGAGCTTATGAAGGTTGAGAAGAGAGTGGAAGGCTTTGACGTTCCTTTAATGCTCGGCGAGCTTATCCTCGTTTTCGCTTACCTATTAAGTGTTGTTCAAACGAGGGGTTTCCTAAACGTGGTTTACGGTGTGCTGAGTCCTGCCTTCTGGATAGGCTTTATTACTGTTGGAATTCTCATCCCCATCATCTTATGGCTTCTCCTTAAGCTTAGAGAGAAACCTAAACTCCACCAGCCTGAAAATCTCGCCTTAATATATCTAGGGTTCGTCCTTGTCCTTATAGGAGGCTTCATCTTAAGGTACGTAGTACTGTTCGGAGGTCAGCTTTAAACCTAAACACCAGCTGCGCCTCCCAGATTTCCCCATGATATTCCTTGATGCCCAAGCGTTGAATACGAACAGCCCGTTGGGCTTCCTCCTTCCATGTGGAGAAATTGAAGGGCTGCAACGGCATAGCCAAGGCTGAAAGCTTAAACCTTTTCAATGTGAAAATTCATTCTTATTTTTACATCAGAGGAGAGGTTAAAATGACTGTTCGAGCTCATGTTTACGTGGCTGGCAGGGTTCAGGGCGTTTTCTTCCGCTGGTACACTAGGGATGAAGCTGAAAAGCTTGGGGTTAAAGGATGGGTTCGCAACCTTCCAGACGGAAGGGTTGAAGCAGTGTTCGAAGGTGAAAAGGAAGCCGTAGAACGCATGATAGAATTCTGCAGGCGTGGGCCTCCCGCCGCAGAGGTTGAAAACGTAGAAGTCCGCTGGGAAACACCTACAGGAGAACATAAAGGCTTCAAGATCAGGTACTGATTTTCTCTGAAGGCAAACCCTTGTAGGCTTACGTTTCAAGCTCTCTAGGTTTTTATGTTGCAGCGTCCTCCCGTTTTATGGTGGATGTTGTTGGGTGAAGTTTTCAGGCCTGACAGTCTGGCTGGCAGGAGGCTTCCCTCCTCTAAGCTTCCAGGAGACGTTCGCCCCAGCGTTCCAGCTTCTCCTTTAAGCCTTCAAGCCCTGTACGAGCAGGTTAGAGAGTTAAGGGAGGAACTGGAGAAGGTTAAGACTGCTCTGAAGAAGCATGGTATAGCCCTGGAGGGATAAGGTCGCGGGCTACCAGGTCGTCTAGGGTTTCACCACGCTGAACCATCTCAGCCCCACGGCTGCTGAGCATAACCGTGGGAGGCTTAGGCTGGGCGTTATGCACCATGCAGGAGGATTTACAGTAGGCTCCAACGCTTAAGACTGCAGCCAGGTCTCCAGGCTCAACCTTCGGGGCTCTCCTGTTCAAAGCTATGACATCAGCCGTAAAGCATAGGGAGCCCGCGAAGCTCACAGTCTCCTCAGCTGCCCTGTCCGCCTTGTTCGCCAGGACGATTTCAAAGTACTGGTCAACCAGCAGCACGGGGGTTAAATGGTTGGTTGAGGCATCTAAGAAAACATATTTGCCGCTTGGGGTTTCCTTGACGTTTCTAACCTTGGCTAGAAGCAGCTCTGCGTCGCCTACCAGGCTTCTCCCAGGCTCGAAAATAAGCTTCGGAAGCCTCAGTCCATTCTTTTTGAATCCTTCAATGATGGCCTCTGAAATTTTTTCTGCCAGCAGGTTGAGGTTTAGGGCTTCACTGTATTCCTCAGGCTTGTAGGGTATGCCGAAGCCTCCGCCTAAATCTAGGTATTCAGGTTTAAACCCTAAACGGCTGTTAAGCTCTCCTGCAAAGTCGACGATGCAGCTGGCAGCCTCGATGAAAGGTTCAACCCTCATAATCCTAGAGCCGATATGGGTGTGGACGCCTAGAACCCTGACTCCATCCAAGCCTAAAGCCTCCTCGAAGGCTTTGAAGGCGTCTCCGCTTGGAACGTCAACTCCAAACTTTGTCCCCCTAACACCTGTGGCAATGCTTGGGTGGGTTGGAACCTCTAGGGCTGGGTTAACCCTTATCAGCACCTTCGCTTCAGCTCCTAGCTCCACTGCGGCTCTGCTAATCCTGTAAAGCTCTGGAAGCGAGTCGGCAACTATGAGGCCTACCCTCACCTCAAGGGCCTCCCTAAAATCGTTTTCAAGCCTGCTGGCACCCGTTAGGAGTATCCTTTCAGGCTTAACCCCAGCCATCAAGGCCATGTGAAGCTCCGGGCCTGTGAAGGTTTCAGCCCAAGCGCCTTCCAAGGCGAAAACCCGGATTATGGCAAGCGTGAAGTTAGCCTTAACCGCGTAGGCTATAATGGTTTCGCCTGGGTAGTGGGCTTTGAAGGCGTCAGCCAGCCTCCTATAGTTCTCCCTCAGCCTCCCCTCAGAAACCACGTAGAGGGGAGTGCCGAATTTCTCAGCCAGCTCAACTAGGTCGTACCCGTCTAAAACCAGGTGGCCCAGCCTGTTAACGGAGAACCCCTCATGGGGAAGCTTCACTCCAGCGTGAGCCAAAGATTTCACCAGCCTTAAACCTATTTACCCTCCGCTTCAAGTAAACTTTTCATTTGCTTCTCCTCGGAAAACTTTAAACAGCGGGGGAGTGCTTCACTAGGGTTGGGGATGATGAGTTCAGCCTTAGCAGAGCTTGGAGGGGCTCTGAAGAGTAAACGACGGGCGAACTGAACCCACCTACCCTTAAAACTTATAAACCGCCCTTTGAATCTTATGACTTGAACCAGACAGGTTCTGAAAGGCTACTTAGTGACGCGGGGTGGGGTAGCCAGGTTAACCCGCGGGGCTCATAACCCCGAGAGCCGTGGTTCAAATCCACGCCCCGCTACCATTTTCCAGCTATCCCTGGCTCAGCAGTTTTTTCACGGTTTCCGGCAGGTCGCTTAAGCTTTCCAGCACGGTGGCTCCGGCCTCCTTGAGCGCCTCCATTTTGCTTTCCGCGGTTCCTACTCCGCGTTCGATGATGGCTCCGGCGTGTCCGTACCGCATTCCGGGTTTGGCTGCTTTCCCGGCTACGTAGGCGATTAGCGGCTTGGTGAAGCCTCCCCGCTTTAGTAGGTCTGCTACCTCCTCCTCTTGGAGGGTTCCGATTTCGCCGAAGATTACCACTGCCCTGGTTTCAGGGTCTTTCTCGAAGAGGGGTAGGAGGTCTACGAACCTTGAGCCTACAAAGGGGTCTCCCCCTATCCCCACAACGGTTGTCTGCCCTATCCCTGCGTTGGTGAGCATGTAGGCTACGGTTGTCGACTGGCCTCCGCTCCTTGAAATCACGCCTACAGGGCCAGGCTTGAAGGTTTCGTAAAGCCATTCAACCCCTGCTCCCACAGCGTATATGCCGAGCATAGCTTTGTGGGGGGTTACCATCCCGGGGCTGTTAGGACCTATAACCATGGCCTTCCTCCTTCTGCTGTACTCTATGATTTCCAGCATGTCCTGGTGGGGGACACGTTCAGGGTTAAGCACCACAAGCCTTACCCCTGCGTCCATAGCCTCCAAGGCTGCCTCCTTGGCGAGAAGGGCTGGAACAATCACGGTTGAAGCCAAGATTTCAGGGTGGTTTTCACGGGCTTCCTCAACCGTGTTGTATACTGGTATGCCGTCAGCCTTCAACCCGCCTCTTCCAGGTGCAACCCCGGCGACCACTCTCGTGCCGTATTTAACCATTATCCGGGTGGCAGCCAGCCCTACCCTGCCAGTTATACCTTGAACGACGCATGAAGTGTTCTCGTCTATCAGAATGGCCATCAGCCTCTCCTCCACACCGCCCTAACTCCTTTCTCTTCAAGTTTACGCAGGTGTTCCTCCAGCTGCGGCATCCTATAGAATATTCTGAGAGCTCCTCTGCCCTGCAGGCTGCACTCCAGCTCGCAGGCTAAGCAGTCCATGCATAAGCGTTTCACCTGGCCTGCAGGCTTGGAGAAGACTGGAAGTTCCCCCTCGATTCTAATAAGGTTTACAGGGCAGCTTCCGGCGCACGCTTTGGTTGGGCAGTTTTTACACTGGTCTAGGTCGATTATGATGGTTCCTTTACCCTGGGTTTCTGCTTGAAGCTTACGCGGCATTCTGCTTCCACTTCCTGTAGAGTTTGTGGAAGGCTTCAGCTGTCTCAGCTTCGGTTGCCCGCCATAGGACTTCCACTAGGGGGCTTTCCGCGATTCCATGCTTCTTGAAGAGTTCTACCGCCTCCCTGTCCCAGCCTCCTCGGAAGCAGAAAACCATGGGAATATTGGGTTTCCCTCCGGTTTCAGGGTAAAGCTCTTTTAAAGCCTTAACCATCCCGCGGGCGTACAGGAGAAGCTGCTGGCTTGAATGCGGGCTTACAAACACGAAGCCTCGGATGTGAGGCTGCGAAAGGATAACCTTCGTAAGCTTGTATATTTTGGAGGCTGGAACCAGCGAGGTATCCGTCGTGTTAACCGGCATGTATCCTCTTCTAACCAGCTCGTCCATAGCTGTCAAGGTTGAACCAGTCCCGGTACTGTAGAATCCCACAGGAACCAGGTTCAGCTTTTCCGAGTAGCTTCCATCCGGGTCCGCCTGGACGAAGTGCAGTATGCCCCTGGGGTCTTCCATGTCGATGGTTCTGGCTATGGCTTCAAGCTCCGTCTCAGGCCTGCCCGCCTCCTCAGTAACTCTTAGCCCAAGCTTAGGATGCCTGGGCACGGCGTCATCGTCTATTTCCACCCTCGCATCTAGGGCAACAGCTTTCCCATCGTCGCTTATGGCCAGCGGGTTCACCTCGACGAGTTTGCAGTCGTACCTCCGGTAAACCTTGTAGAGGCGTTCCAGTGCTTCGCCAACCAAAAATATTTCCCTGCTTGACACTTCCGGCAGCCTTCTAACCAGGTTCCGAGCCTCATAACCTTTCAGTCCCTCCAAGAT
>QMXU01000022.1 GCA_003662305.1 Candidatus Hecatellales archaeon | reverse complement strand
GTTTTCAACATGGGGGTAGGCTTCTGCCTTGTAGTGTCGAAGGCCAGCGTTGACGAGGCTGTGGATAAGGCTGAGAGGCATGGGATTGAAGCTTCCGTCCTAGGCTATGCGGTGAAGGACGCTGAGAGAAGGCTGATTGTCAAGCCTAAAGGGTTAATCGGGGTTAAAGGACGGTTTAAGCCTCAATAACCGTTTCCTTTAAATCTGACAGAACAATTTAAAATATCGTTTACAGATGATAGCCGCTCCATGAGCGGTTAAGCCTTAGGATGAGGGGAGAGGCTTGAGCAGGATAAACGTGGCAGTGATAGGTGTTGGAAACTGCGCTTCCTCCCTCATTCAAGGCATTCACTATTATCGGAATGTTAAAGACGACGAAAAGGTTCCAGGGCTAATCCACACAGTTTTCGGAGGATACCGGATAAGAGACATAAACTTCGTAGCAGCCTTCGACGTGGACCCCAGAAAAATCGGGAAAGACCTGTCTCAAGCCATCTTCACCGAGCCCAACTGCACCGTGAAATTCTGCGACGTGCCACCCCTAGACGTTACAGTTCAGCCGGGGCCCATCCTGGACGGTGTAGCACCCCACATGGAAGAAGCCTTCGGCCTATCTGAGAGGGGGCCTGTGGAAGCCAGCGAGGTTTCAAGAATTCTCGAAGCCTCCAACGCTGACATGGTGATAAACTATTTGCCTGTTGGAAGCTACAACGCTACAAGGTTCTACGCTGAAGCAGCCTTAAAGGCTGGCTGCGCCTTCATCAACGCCATACCAGAGTTCATAGCCTCCGACAGCTTCTGGGCTAAAAAGTTTGAGGAGGCAGGGATTCCCCTGGCTGGAGACGACATAAAAAGCCAGGTTGGAGCCACCATCCTCCACCGAACCCTGGTAAACCTGCTGGAAATCAGAGGTGTCAAAGTGGATGAAACCTACCAGCTTAACATAGGGGGAAACACTGACTTCCTCAACATGACGGACGAGTCAAGGCTTAAAAGCAAGCGTATAAGCAAAACGGAGGCAGTAACCTCCCTGCTCCCCTACGATGTCAACGTGCGAATAGGCCCCTCCGACTATGTGCACTTCCTCAACGACAGGAAAATATGCTACATCTACATTAAAGGAAGAAAATTCGGTGATGTACCCTTAACCATCGATGTCAAACTTTCCGTTGAAGACTCGCCGAACAGTGCTGGAATAATGGTTGACGTGATTAGAGCCGTGAAGCTGGCCTTAGACCGTGAAGTCGGGGGCCCCTTAACAAGCATTTCAGCCTACGCCTTCAAGCATCCTCCCGAGCAGGTGCCAGACCACGTTGCTGTGAGATGGGTTGAAGAGTTCATCGAAGGGAAGAGAGCCAGGTAGCACGCGGCGATACCTTCTTTAAGACCTTCAAACACTTCAGCCTTGAAGTCTGTTGGCCCTGAAAGACGAGGAGAAACCGTGCAGCCTATGCGGAAAGCGTAAGACAGTTTATTTTAGGCCTTACTCTGGGGAGAGGCTCTGCCGCCTATGCTTCATACACTCCCTCGAGCGTAAGGTGCGTAGAACCATCTCCAAATATGCCATGTTCAACCCTGACGACAGGATAGCCCTAGCCCTCTCAGGCGGAAAGGACAGCCTCTCCCTCCTGCAAATCCTACACAGGCTTGAAGCATCCTTCCCGGAATCCGAGCTTTACGCTGTAACCGTGAACGAGGGGATAGAAGGCTACCGGGAGGAAGCCGTGGAACACGCCGCTGAAGCATGCCGGAGGCTTGGAGTGAAACATGTGGTGGTAAGCTTCAAGGAGCTTTTCGGGTGCACCCTAGACGAGGTGGTTAAAGCTTCTCAAAGCCTTGAAGACGCTCCGGCCCCCTGCTCCTACTGCGGCGTCCTGAGGAGGAGAGCCCTTAACCTGGCAGCAGAAAAGCTTGAAGCCACGAAAATCGCTACAGCCCACAACCTCGACGACGAGGTTCAAACCCTCATTTTAAACCTCATCCACGGCGACGTTTACAAGCTTGGACGCATAGACCCTGAAGCCCCTGAGGCTGAAGGCTTCATTCCAAGGGTTAAGCCCTTCAGGGAGATTCCTGAGGCTGAAGTAGCCTTCTACGCCTACCTTACAGGGGTGAAATTCCAGTCTAAGCCATGCCCCTACGCTGGCTACGCCCTCCGGGGAGAGGTCAGATGGTTTCTGAACAGGCTTGAAGCCCGGCATCCAGGCATAAAATTCACTCTATACCATTCCTTCGAGAAGCTTAAACCCCTGGTCAGAAGCGGTGTTAAAGCCGAAATATTAAGATGCAGGCTCTGCGGAGAAGCCTCCTCCAAGGATGTCTGCGAAGTATGCAGCATGCTCAGCCAGCTTGGAAAACTTAAAGAACCCGGTAAAACTAATTAAGAAGCGTGCTCCTCTCATTTTGAGGCTGAAGGAAGGCTTGAAAAGGGAAGAGCCCGACGGAAACTTGGAGTACAAGCTTAAGCTAGTGGAGGTTCCGCCTGAACGCTTAGAGGAGCTGGCAAGCCAGCTTAAATACAGGCTTGAGGAGGGCATGGGCGAAGCCATCTACGAGCTTGGAGTAACCGATGAAGGCGAAGTCTTAGGGCTTGACAGCCGAGACCTAGAGGAAACCTTGAAAACTCTCGAGGCAGCCGCAGAGAAGGTTGGAGCGAAAACCACGCTTATCAGGAAAATCCACGGTAAAATGGGGGTTGCAGCCGAGGTTCTCATAAGGAGAACCAAGGAGGCTGAAAGCTTTCCAGTATGGCTTTACATTCCAGTGCTTGGAAACGTGGACTCAGGGAAGTCAAGCCTTGTAAGCGTGCTGGTAAGCGGAGAACTGGACGACGGAAACGGAAGCGCCATGATGAAGGTTGCCCGCTACCTCCACGAGATTAAAAGCCGGAGAACCTCATCGATTTCCTCCCACCCGCTTGGCTTCGACGACCACGGTGAAGCTGTAAATTACAGGCTGGCTTCACCCTTCGACGAGGCTGAAATCTTCCTTAACTCCAGCAAAATCGTGGACTTCGTAGACCTTGGAGGGCATGAACGCTACTTCAAGACGACGCTTAAAGGCATTATGGGTCATCACCCCGACTACTGCCTGATAACGGTTGCAGCCAACACGGGAATAAAGCCTATGACCATCGAACACCTGAAAGTCGTGGTAGGCCTAAAGCTTCCCATGGTTTTCGTGGTCACCAAAATCGACATGATGCCTCAGAAAATAGAGAAAGTTGTAAGGGACATCTCAGGCCTGGTTAAGCTTCCCAAGATAAACGCCGTGCCCTTCCAGGTTAAAAGCGTAGACGACGCCGTTGTCGCAGCGAAAATCATGCCCTCCGGCAGAGTTGCACCAATATTCACGGTTTCAAACGTGACGGGGGAAGGCTTAGACCTCTTAAGGGTATTCCTCAACCTTCTGCCTCCCCGAACCAGGTGGAAGGAGCAGGTTAACCGCAGCTTCCTCTCCTACGTGGACGACATCTTCAACGTTAAAGGCGTGGGCCCGGTGGTTTCAGGCTTAATCCTCCAGGGAGGCGTAATGGAGGGAGACTACCTGCTCTTAGGACCTATGAAGGATGGAAGCTTCAAAAACGTTAGAGTTAAGTCCATCCACTTAAACCGGACCTTCGTTAAGTGCGCCGTGGCTGGAAGCGACGTATGCCTTGCCCTGGCTGGAATCAGAATCGAAGAGCTTAGGAAGGGTATGGCCATGCTTGACGCTGAAGCCAGCCCGAGGGCGGTGAGAGAGTTTGAAGGCGACGTTTTCATCCTCCACCACCCGACTACCATACGCCCCGGATACCAAGCGGTAATCCACGTTCACAGCGTAAGGCAGGCTGCCGAGTTCGCTGAAATCCGCGGTAAGCCTCTGCTGAGGACGGGGGACAGGGCTAAGGTTAGGTTCAGCTTCCTCTACAGGCCTGAATACGTGACTGAAGGACAGAAGTTCGTGTTCAGGGAGGCTAACGCTAAAGGCATAGGCGTGATAACAAGGATTATAGGTTAGAGGCTTGAAGCGGAAATTTAACCTTATATAAGAGCCAAACCTATTATTAGGAAGGCTGTGAAACAGGTTTCCTCTAAGGCAATTACAAATTAACACTTCCAAGTAAGTATGGGTTTGCGAGGTGTGAATGGTTGGGTTTTGTTCCTCCAGGAGCCTATGACAGGGCTATAACAGTTTTCTCCCCCGACGGAAGAATATTCCAGGTCGAATACGCCTTTGAGCCTGTGAGGAAGGGTACTACCGCCATAGGGCTTGCCTGCAAGGGAGGCGCCGTCCTAGCCGTCGAGGAGAGACCCTTCTCGATACTTCAAGACATGAACGTAGCTCAAAAACTCTTCCAGATAGACGAGCATGTGGGCGCCGCCGTAGCAGGCCTCATGGGCGACGCGAGAATCCTAGTAGACCAGGCTCGAATATACGCGCAGGCGAACAGGCTTACCTACGACGAGCCTGTTGACATAGAGGTTCTCAGCAAGCGTGTAGGCGACATAGCTCAGCTTTACACCCAGCACGCCGGGGTCAGACCGTTCGGAGCCTCCATAATCTTCGCAGGGATAGACAAGACTGGAAGCAGGGTTTTCCTAAGCGAGCCCAGCGGAGCCTACTGGGGGTTCAAAGCCGTAGCTATAGGCGCCGGAGCCGACACCGTGAAACCCATCCTAGAAAAAGAGTACAAAGTGGACATGACGCTGGAAGAGGCTGTCAGCCTAGCGATTCTATGCCTTTCAAAGGTTATCGAAGGCAAGGTTGAGCCGAGCAAAGTTAAAATCGCGGTGGTGCCGGCTGAAACCAGGAAGTTCAGGCTTCTATCTCGAGAGGAAGTTGAAAACTACCTGAAAAAAGTGTAGCAGTAAGGTTTCAGGCTAAGATGAGGCTTATGGGCCAGAAGTATACGATCGCCAGGCTCATTACGGGTGGAGAAAGATTCGAAATAATGGTTAACCCCGACAGGGCTTTAGACTATAAAATGGGGAAGCCCGTAGGTATATCTCAGCTTCTAATCTACGAAACAGTTTTCAAGGACGTAGGGAAAGGCGAACGGGCTTCAGAGGAGAAGCTTAAGAAGTTCTGCGGCACCACAGACCCTCAAAAAATAGCTAAAACAATCATCGAGCGTGGAGAAGTTCTGCTCACAACAGAGCAGCGTAGAAGGCTTATAGAAGCCAAACGGAAGCAGATAGTAAGCTTCATATCTAAATACTGCGTTGACCCGAGAACAAAGCTTCCCCATCCTCCCCTAAGAATAGAGCAGGCCATGGCTGAAGCCCACGTATCCATAGACCCCTTCAAGGACGCTGAAGAGCAGGCTAAACAGGTAATCCAAACGTTAAGGCCGGTTTTACCCCTAAAAATAGAAAACGTCGAGTTAGAGGTTGTTATCCCTCCAAGGTTCGCTCCAAGCTCGTATTCAGCCCTCAAATCCTTCGGGGTCATTAAAAGGGAGCAGTGGCTTCAAGATGGCTCCCTGTCAGCTGTAATTGAAATCCCCGCCGGGCTGCAGCCCTCCTTCATGGAGAAGCTTGGAAGCGTAACCAAGGGCTCAGCTCAAATAAAAAGAGTAAGTTAACCCGGTGAAAGCAAAGCTTAAAGGTGGTAACGCTTGCCTCTGCTGGTTGAAAGAAGACAGCTGGTAGCTCCAGGAGACCTCCTCGCCGAAGGCGAATACCTAGCCGGAGACAACGCCTACAAAGATGATGGGAGAATTTACGCTCAAAGGCTTGGGCTTGCCGATGTCCGGGGTAAACGGGTTTCCGTCGTCGCCCTTAAAGGCCCCTACATGCCGAGGGTTGGAGACCTAGTCATAGGGCGAATAGTGGACACAACCTTAGGGGGGTGGATTGTAGACATAAACTCGCCGTACACGGCAAACCTGAGCGTTTCAGACGTAATGGGTAAATCCTTCAGCCCCGAAATGGTTTCCCTAACAAAAATTCTGGCCATAGGAGACATCATCATAGCTAAAATCTCAGCCTTCGACAGGACTAGAGACCCGGCCTTAACCATCAAGGAGAGAGGCCTTGGAAAGGTTGAGGGAGGAGTGGTTATAGACCTGACCCCCACAAAGGTTCCAAGGCTCATAGGGAAGAAAGGCTCCATGATAAACATGATAAAGCAGCTTACAGGATGCGAGGTAATCGCAGGCCAAAACGGTAAGGTGCTGATAAAAGGTAGAAACCTGAAAATGGTTGAGCTTGCCATCCACTCTGTGAGGATGGTTGAAGAGCAAGCTCACACGTCGGGGTTAACCGATAGAATTAGAAAATTTATCGAGGAGAAAAAGTAAAGGTTTTGAGGCTGATTTAGATGGGAGAATCAGGGCGGAAGCTCATAGACGAGAACGGTTTAAGAATAGACGGCAGAAGGCTGGATGAGCTTAGACCGATAAGAATGGAGGTAGGCCTTCTGGCTAACGCCGACGGTTCAGCCTACATCGAGCAGGGTAAAAGCAAGATTATAGTAGCCGTTTACGGCCCCAGAGAGGTTCATCCTAAGCATTTAGGCCTCTCAGACAGGGCCATTGTGAGATGCCGCTACCACATGGCACCCTTCTCAACTCAGGAGCGTAAATCTCCAGCTCCAAGCCGAAGGGAAATAGAGCTTTCAAAAATCATCAGGGAAGCCTTCGAACCTGTAATCTTTTCTGAGTATTATCCGAGGAGCATGATAGACATTTTCATAGAGGTTCTGCAGTCTGACGGTGGAACCCGCTGTGCTGGTATAACAGCAGCCTCCCTTGCCCTAGCCGACGCGGGGATACCCTTAAGAGACTTGGTAGCCTCCTGTGCGGTTGGAAAGGTGGAAGGCCGCCTCATCGTAGACTTGAACGACGAGGAAGACAAGGAAGGTGAAGCCGACATGCCTGTAGCCTACATTCCAGCCCTAGATGCTGTATCGCTTCTCCAGATGGACGGCCAGCTAACCGAAGAAGAGTTCGTCGAAGCACTGAAAATGGCTAAGGAAGCCTGCATGAAAATCTACCAGATGCAGAAGCAAGCCTTAAAGCAGAAGTATGTGGAAGCCAAGGAGGCTGTGGAAGAGCAAGAGTAAAGGGGGAATGGTGAAACCATGTCTATAACACCTCAAACTGAACCTCTCACCAAAATAAAAAGCAAGCAGATAATAGAGTTCCTGAAGCTTGGAAAAAGACTTGACGGCAGAAGCCTAACCCAGTATAGAGACGTAAAAATCGAGGCTGGAGTCATAGGTAAAGCTGAAGGCTCAGCCCAGGTTTCCCTCGGAAACACCCGCGTCCTCGTAGGAATAAAAGTCGAAACAGGCCCCCCTTACAGCGACACCCCCAACATGGGTGTTCTAACAGTTAACGCCGAACTTCTACCCTTAGCTCATGAAATCTTCGAGCCGGGGCCTCCAGACGAAAATTCGATAGAGCTTGCCAGGGTTGTTGACAGAAGCCTCCGAGAGTCTAAAGCCTTAGACCTGGAAAGCCTTGTAATAGTGCCTGGAAAACTTGCCTACGTAGTTTTCGTCGACATATACATTCTAAACCATGACGGCAACCTTTTCGACGCCTCCGAATACGCTGCCATTTCAGGCCTTATGAATGCTAAGCTCCCCGTGGTGGAGGTTGAAGGCGAAGAAGCCAAGCCCACTGGAGACTTCAAAGAGCTTCCAGTCAGAGACTGCCCGGTTTCCGTAACCATAGCCAAGATAGACGATGCCCTCCTAGTAGACCCAACCCTAGAAGAGGAAACCATGGCAACAGCAAAAATAACCATAACCACCACGAAAGACGGCAGAATATGCGCTATCCAGAAAAGCGGAGGAGGAACCTTCACCTTCGAAGAGGTAATGGAAGCCCAGAAAATCGCCAGAAGCAAGGCTGACGAGGTTAGAAGCCTAATACCCGGATGGAGGGGTTAAACTATGGGTAGAACCAAAAAGGTTGGACCTGTAGGAAGGTTCAGAACCCGTGGAGGTGCAAGCCTGAGAAAGGCTAGAGCCAAAATCGAAATCCAAGCCAAAGCCTCCTATGAATGTCCTCAATGCGCAAGAAAATCTGTGAAAAGGATAGGGCTTGGAATATGGCGGTGCACCAAATGCGGGTACACCTTCGCCGGAGCCGCCTGGACTCCCTCAAGCAAGCTTGGAGAATCTGTTAAGAAAAGTTAAAGCTTAAGGAGGGAGCCTGAACATGCCTCAAATAGTAGTTTGCAAAAGCTGCGGCCACACCATCTACCAGGGTGTCGAACTGAAGTCAGCTGAAGAAGTAATTCAGATGGTGGGAGGACAATGCCCAAAATGCGGCCGCAAACTAGCCTTCAGCATCGAAGACGTTGAAATCAGGACTTCTTAACTCATGTCGTTCCCTAAATTTTTCTGAGCGCTATCTTTACTTTTTCTCCATCCACATTCCACTCTTTAACCATGCCTGCCGTTTCAGGCGTGGAAACCTCGTTCAGCTCTCCCAGCTTTAAACTTCTAATTCTGACTTCCCGCTTCAAGTAGTCGGCTGTTGAGGATGCCAGTTCAAGGCTTTCACGGCTTTCAAAGCCTATCTCAGCGTCCACTAGGTCTTCAATGTTTAAGCCCATTTCCTTCCTCATAATTTGAGCTCTTCTAACCACTTCCTTCGCTAGGGCTTCAGCCATAAGCTCTCTCGTACGCTCCATGTCAACGAAAACCCTGCCGCCCTCAAACTCTTCAACCAAAAAGTTTCCAGGCAACTCCTCTGAAACCGTTAGGTCTCCGCCCACAAGCTTAACAGGCTTCCCTTCAACTTGAACCTCTATTTCCCCTGCCTCCCTGAATCTTTCCGCCGCCCTGCTGTCAAGCTTTTTCACGGCCTCCAAGATTTTCGGGGTTAAAGCCTTAGACTTCCCTCCAAGGCTTGCAAGGTTAGGCTTAAGCTTGAACTCCATGAAGGACGGTGTCTCCCCAGCCTTAAGAACTTCAACCTCCTTCGCGTTTGTCTGGCCTGCAAGAACCTCGCTGAACGTTTTCGCCGCTTCCTCCACCTTGGGGTTTGAAGGTGAAACCACAAGTTTTCTAACAGGCCATCTGAGCTTAACCTGGCCTTTCTGCCTTGCTGAGAGAGCTGCCTTCAGAATCCTCCGGCAAACCTCCATTTCCTCCTCCAGTTTCACGTTTATGAAGGCTTCATCGGGCTTAGGCCAGTTGCAGAAGTGAATGCTTTCCGCTTTCTCGGCTGAAATGGCCTGGTACAGTTTCTCAGCCAGGTAGGGTGTGAAGGGAGCCAGCATCTTCAAGGAGTCCAGCAGAACCCTGTAAAGCGTGTAGTAGGCTGCTGTTTTACCGGGCTCAGGGGCTTCAACCCAAACCCTCTTCCTCACAAGCCTAACGTAGAGCCTGCTCACGTCTTCCACCAGAAACTCTAGAAGGTCTCTGAATGCAAGGTGAAACCTGTACTTCTCCAGGCTGGAGGTAACCTTCCCAATCACCGTCTGGCAGCGGGACAGAAGCCACCTGTCTTCGGTTTTCAAATGCTGGCTAACCTTCTCGAGAGGCCAGTCTTCAGGGTTAAACCTGTCAAGCATCATGTAGGTGGTGGCGAAGGAAAACACGTTCCAAACCACGGTGAGGTTACGCTTAACCTGTTTAAGCTCCTCCCAGTCGAAGAGGAGGGTGTCCTCTGGGGCAGCCTTGCCGAGAAGGTAGGCTCTGACAACGTCAGCCCCATGGCTTCCCAAAGTCTCCTCAGTCCAAACCACGTTACCCCTAGATTTGGACATTTTCTGCCCGTACTTGTCGAGAACTAGCCCTTGGCATAGAACCTTCCGGTAGGGTGTCTTCCCGTAGAGGATTACGCTGGTAGCCAGCAGCGAGTAGAACCAGCCCCTAGTCTGGTCAACAGCCTCCGTCACAAAATCGTATGGGAAAAGCCTTTCGAAGAGTTCCCTGTCCCTTAAAGCGTCTATCCCAGCAGAGTGAGCCACCCCGGAGTCAAGCCAGCAGTCCAGTACGAAGGGAACCCTAAACATGTCTCCCCCACATTTAGGGCAGACAAGTATAACCCGGTCAACCCATGGCCTGTGAAGCTCAAGCCTTTCCGGAAGCTCCCTGGCAAGCTTAGCCAGCTCATCTCTACTCTCCACAACAGCTATTTCCCCGCATTTCTCGCAGCGCCAAACGTTTAAAGGCGAACCCCAGACACGGCTTCTCGAAATACACCAGTCCCCGATACCCTCCAGCCATTCTCCAAACCTGTGTTTTCCAGCCCACTCTGGGAACCATTCGACTCCGCTGTTCTCTTGGAGGAGCAGTCCTCTAACCGACGGAATCTTCAGGAACCACTGCTTGTCAGCCCTGTACAGCAGAGGGCTTCCACACCTCCAGCAGAGCGGGTATTCATGCTCTATCTCTCCAGCCCACGCCAGCAGCCCCTTAGCTTTCAAGTCCTCGAGAATTTCACTGTTAGCATCCCGGAAGAACCTGCCAGCATATTTGCCTCCTTCAGCCGTGAAGATTCCCGTCTGGCTTACAGGGCAGAAGACGGGTATACCGTATTTCAGGCCTACCTCAAAGTCTTCAGGGCCGTGGGCTGGAGCCGTGTGAACGCATCCCGTTCCCTCCTCAAGCGAAACATGCTCCCCCAGAATTATTGAGTGGTCGAATCTTCCCTTATGTTGTCCGTGGGCTGGCACCTCCTCGGCCAGCGGATGCCTATACTTTAAGCCTTCAAGCTTGGCTCCCGGGAAGCTTTCCAAAACCTGGTATTCCTCTATTCCAAGCTGGCTCATAACAGGCTTAACAAGCTGTTCAGCCACTATCCAAATTTCCTCTCCAACCTTAACCTTCGCATAGAAGAAGTCTGGATGGACGGTTACCGCCTCGTTTCCAGGGATAGTCCAAGGCGTAGTAGTCCAAATCACGATGAACTCTTTTTCTTTTCCTTCCATCGGGAACTTAACGTAGATGGACGGGTCCCGCATGGTCGTGTAGCCTAGGCTCACCTCATGGCTTGAAAGCGAGGTTTCACAGCGGGGGCATGTTGGAACCACGTTGAAGTCTTCCTTGAGAAGCCCCTTCCCGTAGGCCTGCTTCAGAAACCACCAGACAAACTCTATGTACCGGCTTCTCCTAGTTTCATAGGCGTGGTCGTAGTCAAGCCACAGTCCAAGCCTCTCCGAAACCCTCCTCCAATGCTCAATATAGAAGTCAACTATCCTGTTACATTCCTCAACAAACCTTTCCAGCCCCACCTTCCCAATGTCCTTTTTAGTTTTAACTCCAAGG
>QMXU01000021.1 GCA_003662305.1 Candidatus Hecatellales archaeon | reverse complement strand
CTCAGCCTCCTTCAAGTCGTCGGCAAGCTGGTAGGCTATTCCAAGGTTTTCACCGTAAAGTTTCAGGGCTTCAACCTCGCTGGGTGTTCCCCCTCCAACGATGGCTCCACACCAGGATGCTGCCTTGAAAAGCGAGGCAGACTTCATCTTAACCTTGGCAATAACCTCCCCCTCAGACGAGTTTTCAAGCCTCATGGTTACGTCCAAGAACTCTCCGTGGCAGGCTTCCATGGACGCCTCAGCGATAGCCTTCAAAACGTCGCAGCTGTAGAAGGTTGAGGCCAGGTTCACAGCCTTCACGAAGAGGAGGTCTCCGGCTAGAAGCGCCTTATCTCTCCACTGCACGTGGAGGGCGGGTTTCCCCCTACGCTGCTCGTCTCCGTCTATGATGTCGTCGTGGATGAGGGTTGCCGTGTGGATAAGCTCGATGGAAACTGCCAGCGGTATAAGGGTTTGCCGGCTTCCTCCAACAGCCTCTCCGGCGAGCAGCGCCAGCACGGGTCTGAGACGTTTTCCACCGGAGGTTAAAGCGTAAACGGCTTGGGGGTGGAGGGTGAGGCTTTTAAGCTCTGAAAGTAGGGCTTTAAACGCCTTTTCAAGGCTTACCCTAGCCTCGGAAACATAGCGGCTTAAGACTTCATCGAGGGTTAAGGTTTCCTCCAAGCCTACCACATGCCAGCTTTGCAGACGTTAAGGATTAACAATTATTCGCTAGAAATGGTTAATAAACTATTGTTGGGGCTGGAAGCCTGATGGCTAGGGCTGTAAGGCTTACAGGCAAGGTTAAAAGGGTTCGGAAAAGCAGAGTTCACATCAGGCTTTTAAGAGAGAAATGCACGGGCTGCAGGAAATGCGTTCAGATATGCCCCAGCGGCTCCTGGACCGTGGAGAAAGGGGAAGTCAGGTGGAAGGGTATGAGCCGATGCCTTGAGTGTGGAGCCTGCTTCCATGTATGCCCTTCAAACGCTATTATCTGGAGGTATCCGGAAGGCGGGGAAGGCGTGGTGTACAGGTTTTAGCAGGGCTCTATGGTGGCTGGAGGCTTATTGGAGATGGCGTAGTTAACCCATGTTACGTTTTTAACCTCGTTGGTTATCCTCACGCTTATACGCTCTAAAACCTCGTAGGGGAGCTTCTTCCAGTTGGCTGTCATCCCGTCCACGGATTCAACCACCCTGACGGTGACCATGTACCCGTGGCTTCTCTCGTCGCCCAGCACTCCTACAGCCTTATCGTCGCCCACCACTGCGAAAGCCTGCCATACCTCCCCGTATAGGCCTGCCTTTTTAAGTTCCTCCTCAACGATGTAGCTTGCCTCCCTGCATATTCTAAGCTTCTCAGCTGTAACTTCGCCTATTACGCGGGCAGCCAGCCCGGGGCCTGGAAAGGGATGGCGTCCTGCAATCTCCTCTGGAAGCCCGAGAAGCCTGGCAACCTTCCTAACCTCGTCCTTGTAAAGGTAGCGGAGGGGCTCAAGAAGCTTGAACTTCATCCATTCAGGAAGCCCTGCAACGTTGTGGTGGGTTTTAATCCTTGACGCTGGGCTTCCGGTTCGAGCGCTCTCAATTACGTCTGGGTAGAGGGTTCCTTGGAGAAGCCACTGGAAGGGGCCATGCTGCTCAGCCACCTCGCTGAAAACCTTGACGAACTCTTCCCCGATTATCCTTCTTTTCTCTTCAGGGTCTGCCACGCCTTTAAGCCTGGAGAGGAAGCGGTCTGAAGCGTCGACGTAGACCAGGTTTAAATTGAAGCTTTTAACGGTTTCCAAAACCTTTTCAGGCTCCCCCTTCCTCAGAAGCCCGTTGTTCACGAAAACGCAGAGCAGCCTCTCGTTTAGGGCCTTGCTGGCTAGGAGGGCAGCCGTCGTGGAGTCTACACCTCCGCTTAGAGCGCAGAGAACCCTTTCGCCTGGGGGAACCTTCCTCCTGATGGACTCCACGGTCTCCTCAACGAAGGATTTCATCGTCCAAGTTGGCTTGCAACCGCAGATTTTATAGGCGAAGTTTCTCAGGATGACAAGCCCTTTCAGGGTGTGGGCTACTTCAGGGTGGAACTGCACGCCGTAGATTTTAAGCTTCCTATGTCTTACAGCCGCCGCAGGCGTGTTGGCTGTGTGAGCAATGACTTCGAATTCTTCGGGCAGGTTTGACACTAGGTCTCCATGGCTCATCCAGCATATGGTTGGAGACTCCACGTTTTCGAAGAGGTCTGAGTGGTCGTCCACGTAGAGCTCTATTTTGCCGTACTCCCGTTTTTCAGCAGGCTCAACCTTCCCGCCGAAGGCTTGAGCTATCAGGTGAAGCCCGTAGCATATTCCGAGGATGGGGATTCCAAGCTTGAAGATTTCAGGGTTGCAGGTGGGGGCACCAGGCTTGTAAATGCTGGCGGGGCCTCCAGAGAGAATTAAGCCTTTAGGCTTGGAGAATGCAAGTTCTCCCGGGGAAATGTTTGGGGGAACAAGCTCCGAGTAAACGTTTAGCTCTCTGATTCTGCGGGCTATAAGATGGGCGTACTGGCTTCCGAAGTCCAGTATAACTATTCTGTCAGCCTGCTGGAGGCTGCCTTCAAGCCCAGCTGTCAAACCGTTTAAACCTCCCTTTCCAAGCCTCAGAAAAAGGAGAGCCCTTGAAAACTCTTAAACCTATCCTAGCAGAGGGAAAAGCTTAAAACCGGAGAGAAAGCGAACCTAGGTGAGATAAGCCTTGGCAGAATCCAGCCATGAAGCCAGGCACTTCTCAGGCCTTGTTTTCGTAGCCTGCATGTTCATAGGTGCGGGTTTAGGCTTGCTTTTCAACAGGCCTGAGGTGGGCGGAGCGATAGGAATGGGAGTAGGCTTCCTGCTCATGGGCTTCATCAGAATTAAAAACGTTAAGCCTACACCTGTAACCACGGGTTTACCGCGGACCCTTCCATCCCTAAGCTTGACGGCGGCGGGCATCATAGTCATGCTGGCCGGGGTAAGCATAATATTCAAGCCGGAGTGGCTTTACCCCTACCTGGCAGGACTTGTCATAATAGTCATCGGACTAATCATATTCGTAGGCGGAATGGCAGGGCTTAAAAGGAAAGCGGAAGCGTGAACACCTTAAACTTATCTTGAAGGGAAGCAAATTCTATTTTGGGTGGTGGACCTAGGCGGGGGGCTAGGGGTCCCCTGAGAGCCTTAAGGGCTCGACCGCAAAACCCCTACACGGCGGGCCGAAAGCTGAGGGTGAGACGCACCCAGCCCGGCTGGAAGGCTTGGCGGAGTCCCTAGGAAGGCCTGTCCTCCAGGGCTGGCGGAGCGGCTGACCTACCCGTAGGGGTGGGCAGACCGTAACGCCGGGTGAACCAGGCCAGGCCCGGGAGGGAGCAACCTAAGCTCGGACGTTCAGCGCTTGGAGGGGTGCGGGCCTGAGGGAAGCCGTTAAGCCTAAGCCTGGTATGAGCGTCAAACCTCGGGGTCCACCACCCCTTCAACATTAAAGCCTGAAAGGCAGTTGATGCCTGGGAAAGCTTCGTGGTGTTTTCATGGTTAAAGGCTTAAAGGTTGAAGGGTTAAGGCTTCTGGCTGGGAAGCTGGGAGGCCTGTACAGTGGCAGACTTGGCTTGAAGCCTTCCAGCGGTGAAAACCAGCTTTTCCAGTGGTTTCTGGCTTCCATTCTCTTCGGGGCGCCTATCTTCGAGGGGACGGCTGAGAAAACCTTCAAGCTTTTCCAGGCTGAGAGGCTTACCAGCCCGAGGAAGATTTTGGAGGCTGGCTGGAACAGGCTGGTTGAAGTTTTGGATGCTGGAGGCTACACCCGCTACGACTTCAAAACAGCTGACAAGCTGCTTGAGATGGCTGGAAACCTGGAGAGGCTTTACGGGGGAAGCCTTCTGAAGCTTCACAGAGAAGCCTCAGGCAGCCTCGACCTGGAAGAGAAGCTTAAAGGGCTTGCTAAGGGCATAGGCTTCGGAACCCTCCAAATCTTTCTTAGGGAAGCCTACGAGGTTTTACCTAAGGCTGAGCCTCTCCCCTCCAGGTACGAGGTTCTCGCGGCTAGGAAGCTTGGGATAACAGGCTTAAAGGGTGAAACGAGAGGGGAGCTTAAGCGTATTCTAGGCCAGATAGCTGAGGCCTGGAGGAGAAGCAGGGTGGAGATTGGGCTTCCAGGTTTCAGGGTTGCCCTGCTCAGGCTTGGGAGAGACTACTGCCGGAAGGAACGGTGTAAAACCTGTTTTATGGCTTCCTACTGTCAGGGTTCTGGTTAAAGTTCTAATAGGGTTTAGGGTTAGGTTATGTTAGTGGGAGGGAAACCTTTGGCGGAAAGCCCTACGGAGGAAAGGCTGAGGCTTCTAGGCGAAGCAGAAGCCTTCAAAAAGGAGTTTGAGAG
This sequence comes from Candidatus Hecatellales archaeon, assembly GCA_003662305.1. GTDB lineage: Archaea > Thermoproteota > Bathyarchaeia > Hecatellales > Hecatellaceae > B25. Next base: position 6,879 of record QMXU01000021.1, on the reverse strand, counting down.
GAAGCTTGCCCCCATCGAGTGTTTAAGCCCCCGCAGCCCAGCGGTCTTCATATCTGTGGGGGGAGGAGAACTTGGAGACCTCGCCCTGACGGCTGCTGGAAGGCTGCTGGGAGGCGCAAATGGAGGGGTTAAAACGGTTGTCTTCGACAGGTATGAAAGGTTTCCAGCTCAGGACAGTGCCGACGCCTACGAGATTTTCGACATGCTCAACGGGGACAGGCTTGAGGAAGCCATTAAAAAGTATGTTCCGGACCCGGATGAGCCGCATGCCATCTACCTTGAAATCGAGAGGGTTGACACTTTCAGGGTTTGCAGGCTTGGAATCGACGACGGGTACAGGGTTGCCTCAACCCCTTACGGACCCCTGATATGTATGGACCGCCACATGACCAAGCTCATGTTCGACAGGCTTAACCTTCCAAGGGTTGAATGGGCTTACGCTGGAAGCCCAGAGGAGATAAGGAAGGCTGCCAGAGACTTCAACCTTCCCGTGATAATTAAGCCTCTCATGACTTCAAGCGGCCATGGAACCACCATAGCCCACCAGTGGAGCGATGTGGAGGAAGCCTACGACTTCGCCGTGAAACATGCCAGGGGCAAGGGAAGCGAGGTAGTGGTTGAACGCTTCCTGCCTGAACTTAAAAGCAGGGGCACCGAGATAACCCAGCTGGTTGTGAGACACTTCAACGGCGACGGGAAAATCGTGACCTCCATGCTTCCACCAGTTGAACATAGGAGGCCGGGAGCCACCTACCATGAAAGCTGGCTTCCCGCCACCATACCGGAGGAGGCTGTGAGAAAATGCCAGGAGAGCGCTGGGAAAATAGCTGAGTTCATCGGGGGCCTGGGAATATTCGCCGTTGAACAGTTCTACGTTGAAGGTGAAATCTACAATAACGAGGTGGCGAACAGGCCTCATGACACTGGGATGATAACGAGGTGGATGCTTAACCTGGATGAGGGAGCCGTCCAGCTTCTCTCAACCCTGGGGCTTCCCATCCTGGAGGGAGACTTAGAGTTCGCCAGAAGAGGCGTCTACGGGGTTGCCCATGTGGTTTTAGCTCCTAAAAGGGAGGACCATAGGGAGGCTCCTGTGAAATGCTGGAGGCTTTGGGAGGTTAAACGCTACATGGAGGCTAAAGGCTACCAGGGCGACCTATGGTATTTCGGGAAGCCTGCCGCCTACCCTGGCAGACGCATGGGCTTAGCCGTGGCTTTCCATGAAAACCTTGAGGAAGCAAGAAAAAGAGCTGAGGAAATAGCCCACTACACTGAAAGCCGAATATTCTACGGTTAACCTCCCCCCTTTCTTGGAGGTTTAAGAGTTGAAGCTTTCAGCTGGGGAGAAGCTTAAGCTTCTACTCTACGACATGCGCACCGGGCATTTAGAATCCTACGAGTTCGACCTGTCCCCAGCTGAAGGCGGAACCTACAAGGTTTACCTCCCCCACAGCCTCTACCATAGAATCGAAACCCATTTCGGGAAAGGCCCCCACACAACGGTTTTCACCCTAACCCACGGCCACTACATGCTCTACGGCCACCTGAAAAACGCTAAGGAAGCCGAGGTAGCCGTAGAATTCGAGGAAGAATAAGGGGGCTACCGGCTGTTTAACCGGTAGATTTCACGGTTAATTCTCGGGATTAAAGCCATGAGCACAGCTTGCTCCGTGATTTCACCCCGACTTACAAGCCCCTTGGACAGGAAGCCTATCGCCCCGATGGTTTCCCCTATACGCTTAACCTTGAAGGCTTCTTCGAAAAGCTCTTTCACCTCGCCTTTCCCAGCTAGGACCCCCTGAACTATTTCCGGAGGCATCTCGAAGCCTGGGCTGCATCCAAGGGTTACCAAGCCTTCCCTGTCCGCTATGGCACACCATTGGAAGTCAACGTAGCCTGTTAAGGCTTCCTCCACCGGGAGCAAGCCTGCCTCCACGCCTACGCCAAGCTCAGCCTTCCACGCCTTCAAGGCTTCTAAAGCCCTGTTCACAGCTCCCTTAACCGTCTGCCAGCCTATGGGCTGCCTTGGAACCCCAGAGGGAACCTTGAAGCCTTTAACTTCAGCCCCGCCGTAAACCTTCACCATAGCCCTTCTCACAGCCTCAACCTTAACCGGGTTCACCGAGCCTGCCGCCACCCTTAACAGCCTAGCCAGCCTTAAGCCCCCCAAGAAAAGGAAGCGGGCTACGGTTAGGGCTTAAGCTTGTATCCTATCTTCCGCAGGAAGTCTTTACGCTTCACAGCGTCTTCAGGCTTCTCCACGCCTTTAGGCTTGAAGCCGTCTACTACGCCTAGTATTCCACGTCCCTGCTCTGTTTCAGCCACTATCACCTCGACAGGGTTCGACGTGGCGCAGAGAACCGTGCAGACCTCTTGAACCTGCTTTACAGCGTTCAGGATATTTATGGGGTAAGCATCCCTCAGGATTATGAGGAAGCTGTGGCCTGCACCTATTTTAAGCATGTTCTCCACGGCTTTGCTTCTAAGCTCCTCGTCGTTTCCCTCATGGCGAACAAGGCATTCTCCTGAAGCCTCGCAGAAGGCTAACCCGAATTTAGCGTTGGGAACAGAGCCTGCCACCACCTCGTAGAGGTCTTCAACCGTCTTGATGAAGTGAGATAAGCCCAGAACGATGTTGCAGTCTTCCGGGAAATCTATTCTAACGGTTTCCAGCTTCAACCTTTAACCTCCCAAAACGCTGAAGGAATAAGAAGCTGAAATAAAAAATTAAAGTTTATCTTGAAAAATCTTTTTAGGGCTGGAGGGCTTGCTCCTTTTTCGGCCTGCCTGTTCTCGTCCAGCCTCTAAGCCGGTAGTATTCGGCTAGCATACGTTTAAGCTTTTTCCCGCTGACAACCTGCCCTGCTGAAGCCCCTCCCTTAAGCTTTTTCTTAAGCCACTTTTCAGGGTAAACCATGTCGGAGGGCGCCTTCTCCCTGACGTTGTAAAGCCTGATGAGACTGTTTATTCTGGCCCCCGCCTTTCTCAAGGTTGAAACATCCGCTTTAACCCCGGTTACAATCCTGTAGACTTCCTCCAGCTCCCTCCAGAGAACCAGCCCGATAACAGGGAAACAGAAGAAGTGGCAGTAGATCATGGAGTCAACCACGGCGTAGAAGTCCTCAAGCTCCACGACCATGGCAGGCTGGCCGTCGTAGGAGAGCCTGTCTACAGTCTTTTCAGGGTTGAAGGGATGCTTACCTGTGAGGTTAGGCCGGTAGGCCAGGCTTCTCATGTGGCATGCTCCACGGCAGCTTACAGCGTAAGCTAAAGCCATAGCCTTCAAGCCCCTTGGATCGTACCCTGGAGGCTCAAGCCCTTTAACGTGGACAGCCAGCTTCTCCGCGGTTTTCCCCAGCTTCTTTGAAGCCTTTCTAACGCCTTCTGAAAGAAGCTTCCCAAAGCCCTTCCTGTAGGCTATTTCACGGAGCATCCGGAGGGCTTCGTCTACGTTTCCGAACTCGAGTTTTATTCCTCCGGTCTTCTTAGAGTCGATTATTTTACGCTCGTAGCATTCCATGGCGAAGGCTAGAACGTTTCCCGCTGTTACCGTGTCAAGCCCAAGCCTATCGCAGACTTCGTTGACTTTAACAAGAGCACCTAGGCTTTCTATGTCGCAGAGGGAACCCCAGGCGAAAAGGGTTTCATATTCAGGGCCTTCAACCCGTACACCAGCGTAAACTCCTTCAGCCACCTCGCTTATGTGGCGGCATGCCACCGGACAGCCGTAGCAGGCCCTCCTACGCGTGTAAAACCTGCCTTTGAAAACTTCCGGTGAGATTTCCTCAAGCTTCTCGTAGAAGCCTTCATTCCAGTTTCTGGTTGGAAGCACCCCCGCCTTGTTGACGAGAACTGCTATGGCAGGGGTTCCATAGGTGGAAAGGCTTTGAAGCTTTTCCCGAACTGCTTTGAAGATTTTCCAGCGGAAGCCTGCTAGGGCTTCAACGTCGGCGACCTCCGGAAGCCTGCTGCCTCGAACTGCTATGGCTTTAAGGTTTTTCGAGCCGAAGACGGCGCCTACACCGCATCTTCCAAGCTGTCTGCCTCGGGCATGGGTTACGCAGGCGAACTTGACAAGGTTTTCCCCGGCTGGGCCTATGGTTGCAAATTGAAACTCTCTGCCGGCTTCCTCGATGAGGATTCTCTCAGCCTCGTAGGAGTCCTTACCCCAGAGGTGGGACGCGTCTTTAAGTTCAACCGCTCCATCGTCTACCATTAGATAGACGGGTTTAGAGCTTCTCCCGGCGACAGTTAAAACGTCTATTCCAGCCCATTTAAGCTGGGTTCCAAGCTCCCCACCGCAGTAGGACTCACCCCAGATTCCGGTTAAAGGCGACTTAAAGCAGGCTACAAGCCGGTTGGCTCCGGGGGCAGCCGTTCCAACCAGCGGCCCTACAGCGAAAACCAGTAGGTTATCAGGGCTTAGAGGGTTTATTCCCCGCCTGGTTTCCTCGTAGAGGATTTTCGCTGCAAAGCCTTTCCCGCCCAGGTAGGTTCTGCAGAAGCCTTCCTCGAGCTTTAGAACTCGAACTTTACCCTTAGAAAGGTCTACGTGAACCCTTTTCCCGGTGTAGCCTTTAGGCAAGCCTTTCTCACTTTCAAGTTCTTTTCCAGGAACCTATAAAAGGTTAATTAGGTTAGAATTTCAAGGGAGAAATCAGAGCCGCTGTTAGGCCTCAGACCCGGAGAAGAAGGGGTTATAGTTAGAATAACCGAGGAGGGAAAAGAAGTTCTGTCATACTTTAAACGTTTAAGGGCTTATCCCGGGAAAACTGGTTGAAGTTGAAGAGAAAAACCTTGCCAGCGGAATAATCAGGGTTAAAGTTGGAGGGAGTGAAGCCTACATGAGCCCTAAGCTTGCATCCATAGTCAACGTGAAGAAGCTTGGAAAGAGCAGCCGAATGAAGGATTACGGGAGGGATAAACCTTCAAACTGAGTTTAGCTGAAGCCCTCCCAGGCGGGAAATTCCGCATAGTAGACTTTACTGGGGGGGTTGAAATGAGGCTTAGACTGATGCATCGAGGCTTAAATATTGGAGACATAGTCAGAGTGCTTGGTTCAGGACCTATGAGAGGCCCGGTATACGTGGAAAACCTTGCTACAGGCGTGAGGCTAGTGCTTGGAAGAGGAGTTGCAAGCCGAATCCTGGTGGAGCCAGTGAGATAACATGATACGCATAGCCCTGGCGGGACAGCCTAACTCGGGAAAAAGCACTCTTTTCAACACCGTCGCAGGCCTGAGAGTTGAAGCTTCAAACTTTCCTGGAACCACCGTGAAGTATACTAGGAGCAAGGTTAACTTTCTCGGCAAAGTTTTTGAGCTTGTAGACCTTCCCGGAACCTACTCGCTGGAGGCAGATGAGCCGGCTGAGAGAATCACCGTTCAATACCTGCTTTCCGGCGAGGTTGACGTAATAGTTAACGTGGTTGACGCCTCGCTTCTGGCTAGAAGCCTAGAGTTCACCTTGGAGCTAGCCGAGCTTGGGGTGCCCATGGTTGTAGCCTTGAACATGGCGGATGAAGCTGAGCGTAAGGGTGTAAAAATAAACGTGGAAAGCCTTGAAAAGGCCTTCGGGGTTCCCTTCGTTCTAACGGTCGCCAACAAGGGGAGAGGCATCCTTCAACTCTTCTCCGAAGCCTTCAAAGCCTATGAAAAATCGGTGAAGCCGAACCAGATAAAGTACAGGCGGCATATCGAGTCAAGAATCTCGAAGCTTGAGGAAGCCATCCCTGACAGTTTGGCAAGGCCTATGAAGGCTTCACCACGCTTCCTAGCCTTGAAACTGATTCAGGGAGAACCCTACATGACTTCAAGGGTTAAAATGTCCAATCCTGAACTGGTTAAGCTGGCTGAAAGCCTTAGGGTTGAACTGGAGGCTGACGAGGGAGTTAACATTTCCGAGGCCATAGCCGGCGAGAGGCATCATCTTGCCATGGCCATCTTCGAGCAGGCGGCAAAAGTCGTTAGAGGACCGAGGATGCTGAGAGAGGACCTGGCCGACAGGTACATTATGCATCCTGTCTTCGGTTACGTGGTTCTCATCATAGTTTTCTACGGGCTCTTCAACTTCGTTTTCGCTGTGGGGCAGCCTCTTGAAGAGTTTGCTTTAGCCCCCTTCGAAACGCTTATGGAGTATTTCGCTGGAATGAAGGATTCGGCTTACGCTGTTATGGCTGAGGGAACGCTTCTCGGAGTTGCTGGAGGTGTAGCCGTTGTTTTACCCTACTTTATACCCCTCGTTTTCATGATTTCGCTTTTAGAGGATGTAGGCTACCTGCCCAGGGTTGCCTTCCTCATGGACCCTTTCATGCACAGGCTTGGCCTCCACGGCAAGTCTATTGCCCCCTTCATTCTGGGCTACGGCTGCACCGTTCCAGCGATTATGTCAGCCCGCATTTTAGAGTCTCCAAGAGACAGACTGCTTACCGCGGTGCTTGTAAACTTTGTTCCCTGCTCGGCTAGGACGGCTGTTATCCTCGCCCTGGTCGCCTTCTATCTTGGCCCTCTCTGGGCGCTCTTCATATACCTGGTAAACCTGGTTGTTATAGGCGTTATGAGCAAGATTATAGCTTCAAAGCTTCCAGCGGAGTCTCCCGGGCTTATCCTAGAAATTCCATCTTACAAGCTTCCACCTCTGTCGTCGCTGGCCAAGAAGACGTGGCTTCACCTTAGGGAGTTCGTCTTCTTCGCCTGGCCTATCCTGGTGATTAGCAGTTTCACCATGTCGCTTCTCCAGGTTTTCGGGGTTTTAGACATCATAAACCTTGTTTTGGAGCCTTTAACCCTGAATGTTCTAGGGCTTCCCCGTGAGGTTGGGGTAACCCTGATTTTCGGGGTGCTTAGGAAGGAGCTTACGCTCATCATGCTTATCCAAGCGT